>NZ_JAYFER010000512.1:0-245 GCF_055795065.1 Lyngbya sp. CCY1209 | reverse complement strand
TATTGCAGCCGCCATCGCAGCGGATATCGCCGGAAACGATAACATTGCCGCCACCCAACTCACCCGGACGGCGGACTTGACCGCCCCCACAGTGACACTCGCCACGGATGCCGAGGAGACAATCAATACCGCCTTCACCGTAACGGCTACCTTCGGCGAAGAAGTTGCCGGGTTCGACGTATCAGATATCACCATCAACAACGGCAGCGCCGACAACCTGCAAACCGCCGACAACATCACCTACA
>NZ_JAYFER010000511.1:0-301 GCF_055795065.1 Lyngbya sp. CCY1209 | reverse complement strand
CAACTTTATACGGTAGCCCGGGAATAATTGTGGGGGGTGAAGAATTGTGGGGGCAACCGTCTCTGGTTGCCCGCGAGATTTCGGGAGGGAAGATTTAGGATTCCTGTGGGGGCAACTTTATACAGTAGCCCGGGAATAATCGTGGGGGGTGAATAATTGTGGGGGCAACCGTCTCTGGTTGCCCGCGAGATTTCGGGAGGGAAGATTTAGGATTCCTCTGGGGGCAACTTTATACGGTAGCCCGGGAATAATTGTGGGGGGTGAAGAATTGTGGGGGCAACCGTCTCTGGTTGCCCGCGAG
>NZ_JAYFER010000510.1:0-24322 GCF_055795065.1 Lyngbya sp. CCY1209 | reverse complement strand
TTCTGGTTCCCCCCTTTCCAAGGGGGGTTAGGGGGGATCTTTTCCATCTGTGTCTCATTACCGCGCAAAGTGCTGTATTCTATTCTGGCATAAGAAGAAAGGGGAAACTTTCAACTTTTCACTTTTCACTTTCCCCACACCCCCATTGTTCAAATTCCCAAAATTTGCGCGATCGCCTCCTGCCACCCCGGAGATCGAGCCAAAGTCGCCGCGTCGATGCGATCGCCTTTTAGGGAAGACAAACGAATCAAATCATTTACCCAGTCTATAACGGTTTCCGTCACGAAGGGGAAGGGCGAATATTGCAGGGACTCCTGCAGGTGGCGGACCATCCCCGCCGTGTCTTGGTGGGTGTAGGCGTGCCAAGCCTGCCAAATTTCCGAGGCGTAGCGGAGCCTCTGGCAGACATTTTGCACTCCTGTTATCACCTCCCCACGGCTGGCGAATTCGTCGGTTTCCGGGTCATTTATCGCCCGCTGAAAGATGGTTACGGTTTCTTTGAGCATCCGTTCTTCCCGGAATAGCCCTTCGGCCCGTTCCTTGCTTTTCCGTCCGATCGCCTTGCGAAGTTCGGGGTCAACCGCCCATTCTTCGATGGTTTTCGCCAATTCTCGTGCCGTTCCTTCCGGATCGACGTTGGGATCGGGTAGCAGCCGTCCGGTGTCCCCCAAGCCCTCGGGGATGCCGCCCGCGGCGGAGGCGACGATGGGCAACCCCTTGGCCATCGCTTCCATGACGGCAAACGAGGGGGCCGCTTCTGCCAGGGAGGTTAACACGAAGATATCGCAGGCGTCCAACCAGTCGGGGACGTCCCACCGCTGGCCGAGAAAAATCAGCTTTTCGGCGACACCCAATTTTCGGGCCAATTCCCGCAATTCCGGTTCGACGTCGCGATCGCTCCCCTTTCCGGTGCCCGCCCAAACCACATATAATTTCGACCAAATGGGGGAGTTTTTCAACTGCGCGATCGCCTCAATTTGGTGGCGGTGGCCCTTGATGGGCGCCAGTCTCGCCGTGGTCAAACACATCACCCCATCCTCGGGAATTCCAACTTCTTGCCGCAGCCGTTTTCGCACTGCCAAATTGGGGGGATCGAAGTATTGTTGCGATCGCCCGTAGTAGACGACATTGCCTTTATTTTCCGGCAGTTTAAACTGTCTGTGCAGGATGTCCAAATGTTCCCGGGCTGCCACGTTCACCGCCCGCGCCAGACCGTATTGATACCGCACTCCTTCGGCGTAGGGAACCCCGTCCCCCATCGAAAATTTGGCGTGTTCCGGCATTGCCAAACCCAGGGCGATCGCGTAGGGAATTTTTTGGGCGATCGCCTCCTGTTTCGCCGCAAAATGGGAGAAGGGCCAGCCGTCGCTGAAGATGATAAAATCCGGCTCAAGTTTGGAATACAATTCTTCGGCATCCCCCCGATTTCTGAGAATCCGCGCCAGGTCGGAACTGGTGCTATAATTTAACCAAAATTGCCGCACCCCCAAATCCTTTTCCCGGCCCACCAGCGGGCTCTCGTGTTCCGGGCGCACCGCCGTCACCTGGTAGCCCATTTTCGCCAATTCGCACAGGATCAAATGGTCGTATTGGGCCAGTCCGCCGATGCCGGGATCGTCGGTATTGATCAAAATAATATGTTTGCTAGAAGCGGTTAAAACGGGTTTTGAAGCCATTTTTTTCTGAGATTTACCCCCCATAAATAAGGATAAAATTTGTTGCCACTCCGGAGATTGTATCAGATCGCCGACATTTAATGTCTCCCCGTACTCTCGGGAGATATTTTTCAAGGCATCCATCCAATGGACGAGGGTTTCCGTCGTCGGAAATTGGGTATATTCCAGGGATTTTTCCAAGCATTCCAGCATCAGTTGCGGGTAGCCGTCCCGGTACATCCGCCACCCCAGCCACACCCAGCGTTGGTATTGTTCCTTTCGCCGGAGTTTGCGAATGTTTTCGGGCAGTTCCGGGCGGTTAAAAAACTCGTCCATCACCGCTTCGGTATTGCGGATCACCCGTTCCCCCCCGGACATCAAATTGCGATCGTGTTGGCGGTAGCAGGCGTGCAGTTTTTGCAGCCAGACGGTGTGGCATCCCATCAGGGACAATCGCAGCACGAAATCGAGGTCTTCGGTGGGGGGATGGCGGTGGTCGAAACCGCCTGCTTTTTTCCACCATTCCCGCCGCATTATCAGGGCGCTGGGGCGGACGCATTTGTGCAGAATCCAGGTTTCCAAATCCAATTCGGGGGCATTTTTCCAGGGTTCCACGATCGCCTGAGTTTCTCCGTTTTGATTAACGACAACCCAGCCACTCTGAATCAAATCGATTTCGGGGTGATTATCAAAATGGGCGACCTGTTCGGCGAGTTTTTCGGGGAGGAAATAATCGTCTCCATCCAAAAAGGCGAGAAATTCTCCCCGCGCCAACCGACAGCCGTTATTTCTGGCTTTTGCGGCTCCCTGATTGTCTTGATATCGATAACAAATGACATCCAAATAGGGTTCGAGAACCGGGCGGGTGTCGTCGGTGGAACCGTCATCAATTAGAATAACTTCATAGTCGGTGTAGGTCTGTTCTAAGGCACTTCTGACGCACAATTCGATGTAGCGATCGCAGTTGTAGGCGGGGATGATGACGCTGACTCTGGGCGTGGTTTTGGGGAGGGTTTCACCGAGGAGGTTTTGCCATTGGGGTTGCTGTCGGAAACTTTGAGTATTCATCGGTTCGCCATAGGCGGCGGAGTAGCCCATGAAGCGGTGTACCCAGTCGGAAATAGTGATGGGGCGGGTGTAGGGGGTGTGGGAGAGCGATCGCCGCAGAAAATCCGCCATTTTTTCCGGATGGCCGGTATGATAAAATCGCCAAGCCATCCAGGTCAACGCTTCGTAACGGGTGCGGTGTTCCAATTGCCGCAGGTCGGAGTCGAGATCCGGTCGGCTGAAAAAGGTTTCCAGGACGGCATCGAAGGCTTCGAGCTGTTTGCTGGGATCGGCGATGGACATGGCGCGATCGTGTTGCCGGTAGCCGACGGTGACTTGGGGCAGCCAGATCGCCTCGCATCCCATCCCGGCGAGTCGCAGCACGAAATCCACATCGTCGGCGCCGTCGAATCGGGAGTCGAAGCCGCCCGCCCGTTCCCACCACTGCCGCCGGAACATCATGGCACTGGGGAGGATGGGTGTGCGCGTCAGCCAGGTTTCCAGGGTTAAATGGGGGATGTCGTGCCAGGGTTCGATGGGCGATCGCACCGTCCCGTCCGCGTCGATAATCTGCCAACCGCTGTTGACGAGTCCGGCGTCGGGGTGGGAGTCGAAGCGGGAAACCTGGGCTTGCAATTTGCCGTCCAAGAAAATATCATCGTGATCCAGCAGGGCGATCAGTTCCCCCCGGGCCTCTGATATGCCCCGATTTCGGGCCGCCGCCATGCCGCCATTTTGTTGGTGGAGGGGGCGGATGCGATCGCCGTAGCGTTGCAAAATGTTGCGGGTGCCGTCGGTGGAGCCGTCATCGACTACAATAATTTCATAATCCAGGTAACTCTGGCTCAAAACGCTGTCGATCGCCATGCAAATGTAGCGATCGGCGTTGTAAGCCGGAATAATTACACTGACTCTGGGCTGGCTTGCCACCATAAACACATCCCCTCTCAAACATTTGCTATCCTAATTATCATGCCCCATCGGATGCATTCCCGAACCCCGCAAAATATCTGATTGTGTTTTTTGGGTAAATCCGATGTTTTAATTGTTCCGATAACCCCCTCTCGCTCCCCCTCGCTAAGGAGTTCGATATGGCTACCCCACCCCCCAAATTACCCGGCTTGGAAGGCAAAAACTTTCAAACCCTGAAACGGAGCATCAAGTGGACTCCCCTGAAAATTGCGATCGTGGTCATTGTCTCGGTCGTCCCCTGGACTGCTTTGGTGATTCTTGCCAGTTCCATTTCCAAGGTGTTTGCCGGGTTGCTGGTCGGAGTCCCTTTGGTGTTTGGGGCGCTGATGTATTTGATTTATATTTTAACAAAGGACTGACAATTTGAGCGAAATGTTCCCGAAATTATGCTTGAGTTGAGGTGTAGTTCGTCCCGACTTTCCCGATTTATCAGCGACACTTCTATGGTTCCCAGAAACGACACCGACACCTCAGCCGTCCATCTCCACGAAAACGCGATCGCCCACCTCGAAGCCGGAAAACTGGAGGAGGCGATCGCGGCTTGTCAGCAGGCGTTACAACTCCGGCCCAATTTTGCCGAAGCCTGCAAAACCTTGGGAGTCGCCTACCAAAAACGGGGCGACTTTCAGGAAGCCCTGATTTGGCATCTGAAAGCGTTAGAAATAAAGGCAGACTTTGCGGAAGTTTACGGCAATTTGGGAAGCTGGTATGCCGAACAAAGAATGTGGGAAGATGCCCTGACGACTTATCAGATGGCTTTGCAGTTCAACCCGGATTTGGCGGGGGTTTATCGAAATCTGGCTCAACTGTTAATTTTATTTAAAAAATATCCGGAGGCAATTTCCTATTGTCGGGAGGCGATCGCCCGACAGCCCGAGGCAGGCAAAGCCCATTATTTGTTGGGAAATGCCCTGGCGGGTTGGGAACGGTGGGGGGAGGCAGAAACGGCTTATCAACACTGTATCAAACTGAGTCCAAATTCCGATTTTATTTATTTAGATTTGGGGAATATGTTGGCCCAGCAGGGCAAGTGGGATGAAGCGATCGCGGCTTACGAACGGGGGATTCAACTGAACCCCAACAACGAACTCGCCCATCACAAATTGGGCAACGCTTGGTTTCGGTTGCAGGAATTGGAAAAAGCGATCGGGGCCTATCAAAAAGCGATAAAAATCAATCCCGATACCCCTTGGTCCCACCAACCGCTGGGGCGGGCTTTGATCGAAGTCGGCCACTTCAAAGAAGCCTTGGAAGTGTGTTTGCGGGCGGTGATTCTGAACCCCGATTCCTACTGGTCCTATGAAAATTTGGCAGATGCTTTGAGTGGAACCGGACAATTTGCGGAAGCGGTTCCGATTTACCTACAAGCGTTGCGGCAGATTCCCGAAAATCGGCCGGGAGTCAACAATAGTTTGTCTCGAAAGTTGGGTCACGCGATGCGGGAACACAGCCAAGGAGATGCGGCGATCGCGAGTCTGTGGCTGTCCAAAATGGTCTGGTATCAACCCGATGAAAATTGGCAAAACTTGGGTTTAAATACTAGCGATCCAGAACCCTATTTAAAATGGGGAGAACTGTTGGCGAAAAACCATCAGTTTGAAGGGGCGATCGCGTTTCACGACCTCGCCCGAGAAATTCGACCCGACGATCCGGAAATTCTCAAAAAATGGGAAAATGTCTGCCGCCGGCATCGGGAATTTGAAGATAAAATTGCGTCCCTCAAAAAGGCGATCGCGGCGGCTCCAGACCGCCCCCAACCTCCCACGGAATTGGGGAATTTTTTGTGCGACCAGAACCGATTTGACGAGGCCGCACATTGTCATAAAATCGCCCTGAAATTGCGGGGATGGCAGGAAAGCGAAACCCGAGGTTATCGGTTCACCCGAGATTGGTTTGGCAGCAATATTCCCCCCTGGGAAAAACACTTAAAATCCCGGGTCGGACTTCCCAATTTTAAAGCTTTGGAAGTGGGCAGTTTTCAGGGGATGTCAACCTGTTGGTTGCTCGATCGCGTCCTCACCCACCCGACCTCAAAAATCACCTGTATCGACCCCTATTTTCAGCCCGAATTTGCGGAAAATATCGCCAAAACGGGGGCGGGCGATCGCGTCATCAAAATCGTGGGCTACTCCCAAAATGTCCTCAGTTCTCTTCCCCCTCGCCACTACGATTTGATCTACATCGACGGCTGTCATTTGGCGACGGTGGCGTTTCGGGATGCCCTGCTATCCTGGCGGTTGCTGAAAGTGGGGGGGATGGCGATTTTTGACGATTATAATGTGGCAGAAAAAGGCGATCGCGAACAAGAGGCAAAACGGGGAATCGACGCCTTTTTAGAGCGGGTTCGGGATGGGGTCGATATTGTCAACGAAGGGTATCAGTTATTTTTTGTCAAAACGGGAGACGGTTTGCCGGACGGGGAAATTGAGATGCTGCTGTCAGAAGTTGAA
The DNA here is from genome assembly GCF_055795065.1 of Lyngbya sp. CCY1209. NCBI lineage: Bacteria > Bacillati > Cyanobacteriota > Cyanophyceae > Oscillatoriales > Microcoleaceae > Lyngbya > Lyngbya sp. CCY1209. Next base: position 18,198 of record NZ_JAYFER010000510.1, on the reverse strand, counting down.
GGCCCCGAACAGGATTATAATTGAGGAAAAGATTACTCATGTCTTCTCAAACTCCGGAACTTCTAGCCCTACAACTCCATCAACAGGCCATTTTGAAACTCAACGATCGCGATTGGGACGGGGCGATCGCGGCTTGTCAAAAAGTGTTAGAACTGCGGCCGGATTGGGCGGTTCCCTGCAAAACCTTGGGGGTTGCTTTTCAGTTTCGGGGAAACTTTCGGGCGGCGAAAAAATGGTATCAAAAAGCGGTCGAACTGCAACCAGAATTTGCCGAAGCCCACGGGAATTTGGGGAGTTTGTACGCGAAACAGGGTCGCTGGGAAGCGGCGATCGCGGCTTATCAAAGGGCTTTGGAAATCAATCCCAAATTGGCGGGTGTTTACCGGAATTTGGCGAAAGTTTGGAGCGAACTCGAACGACCGGAGCGGGCGATCGAATGCCAATATCGAGCTTTGCAACTGGAACCGAAATCGGGAAATGTGACGGATTATATTCGGTTGGGAAATCAGTTTTTCAAACAGCAGAAATACGACCGGGCGATCGCCTGCTATGAAAATGCGATCGCCCTCGATCCCACCTCATTTCAAGCCCACCACAATTTGGGAGAAGTCTTCAACGCCCGGGGACAGTCCGAGCCGGCGATCGCCTGCTATGAAAACGCGATCGTCGCCAATCCGACTTCAAAAACCACCTATCGCTGTCTGGAAAAAACATTGATGGAGCGGGGAGAATGGGGGCGACTTGTCGATGTTTATCATCGGCAGTTGATGGCCGACCCGAATTGTTTTGAAACCCATCGGGATTGGGGTTCTATTTTATTTAAAATGGGGCAACCTGAACGAGGAGTAGATGCCTATCTAAAAGCCATTGAAATCAAACCGGATTTTTCTTGGTCATACTGGAACCTGTGGGAGATCCTCGCCCGCCATCAAAAATTGAAAAAAGCGATCGCGATTTTGGAAGCAGCAGTCCACAGCTCGCCCGATTCTGAGCAAATCGAATTGAATTTGGGGGAGGCTCTCAGCCGGGACGGAAAGATGCCGGAGGCGATGGCTGCGTTGCGAAATTCAAGTTACAAAAATATGTCGCGATCGCATCCAGAAATTGTCAGAAAATATTGGGATGAAACCCGCCCTATACCGCCGGATTTTATCATTATTGGTACTCAAAAGGGGGGAACAACTTCCCTCTATCGGTATTTGGAAAAGCACCCCCAAATTGTCGGCTGCATCAAGAAAGAAACCCATTTTTGGAACCTTCACTTTCGGCGAGGTTTGGACTGGTATTTGTCCCACTTCCCCCACCTCTCCCCGGAGGCGGACATCCGGACGGGGGAAGCCACCCCCAATTACCTGGAAATCCCGGAGGTTCCCCACCGCTTATTTCGGGCATTTCCCCAAGTCAAATTGATCGTTTTGCTGCGGAATCCGATTCACCGGTCGATTTCTCAATATCATCATTGGGTCCGCCTCATGCAGGAGTCCCGAACCTTGGAAGAGGCGATGACATCCGAGTTAAATCTGCTTCAAAAGGGGACGAAACAAGAGATTGCGACATCCCCATCTCCGCGATATATCCAGCGGGGACTGTACCTCTATTTTCTGCAAAATTGGATGTCCGTTTTTCCGCGATCGCAATTTCTGATCCTGCCCAGCGAAGAGTTTTATCAAAGTCCCCGGGACACATTTGCGAAGGTCTTGGATTTTTTGGAACTTCCCCCCTATCAACTCGCGGAATATTCCTGCCACAACCGGGGACATTATGCCCCAACTGAAACGGATATTTATGCTCAACTTCGGGATTACTTTCGACCCCACAATCGCAGATTACAAGAATTTTTAAATTTGGAATTCAATTGGGATTGAGATTGGAGTTGACAGAATTATTTATCCGTGGTAAAGTCGGGGTATAAAACGGATATTTTAACTTTTACAGATTCGTCAATAGTATCAAAAATGTCATCTTCCGACCCGTCAGAAATTGCGGCGATTCAATCCCACCAGCAGGCTAATTTTTACCTTTACCAGCGGCGTTATCCGGAGGCGATCGCGGCTTGCCAAACGGCGTTGAACCACCGGCAGGACTTCGCCCCCGCCCACAAAACCCTCGGCATCATCCAACAGCTACAAGGTCAATTTGCGGAGGCCAAAAATAGCTATCTGAAAGCGATTGAAATCCGACCCGACTTCGCCGAAGTTTACGCGAATTTGGGGAGTCTCTTCGCCCAACAACAGGACTGGGAAAGTGCGATCGCGACCTACGAAACGGCGATTCGTCTGCAGCCCGACTTCGGGGGTGCTTATCGGAATTTGGCAAAAGTTTTGACCCGCATCGGCCGGCACGATCAGGCGGTGGCTTATTGGTTAAAATCCATTTTTGTTGAGCCGAAATATTTCGGCGTTAAAGATTATATAGATTTGGGAAATGACTTTCAAAAATGGGGGGAAATAAAGGCTGCGATCGCGCTATTTTCAAAGGCGGTAGAGCTGTATCCAGACGTGCCGGAACTGTCCCATCACCGGGGAGAAGCATTGGCGAAATCCGGTCAGTTTGAACCGGCGATCGCGGCCTATCAAAACGCCATAAAACTCGCTCCCAATCAATTTTATTTCCACAGTCGTTTGGGCGACGCTTTCGTCGAAGCGGGAAGGCTCGAAGATGCGATCGCGGCTTATCGGGAGGCTCTGAAACTGAAACCGGATTCGGACTGGCTCCATGTTAAACTGGCAGATTTGCAATCAAACGCGGGCAATTTGGAAGAGGCGATCGCCCTTTACGAACGGGGAATTTCCCTCAATCCCGGCGCGTACTGGCCCCCCATCAAGCTCGGAGAAGTTCTCAAAAAAATCAAGAGATGGGAGGCGGTCGTTTCCTGCTATCAGCAATTCCTGAAACATCATCCCGAACCGTCCGAATATCCAGTTTTTATCTACAACAATATCGCGGAAGCGGCGATCCATTGCCGGCGGTGGGATTTGGCGATCGAATGCTATCAAAAAATCTCGGATATCGACCCCAAAAATTTCGACGCCCATTTGCAACTCGCCCAACTGCTGCTCCAGCAGGGAAAGCCCTCCGAAGCCGCCGAAATTTATCTCAAAGCCGTGGAAATCAAACCGGATTTTTTTTGGTCTTATTGGAACCTGTGGAATCTCCTCGCCCAGCAGGACAAACTCGACGTGGTGCTGGAATTTTATCGCCGCCAAGTCCGCCAGTTTCCCGAGACGTTTTCAGTGGACTTAAATCTAGGAGAAATATTGAGCCGAAAAGGAGAGGTTCGGGAGGCGATCGCTTCCTATCGAACTGCGAGTCTCAAAAAGCTGGTCAAATCCGATCCAGAAATAGCCCGCAAATACTGGGATGAAGAACATCCGATGCCCCCCCAATTTTTGATCATCGGAACTCAAAAAGGTGGGACGACATCCCTGCAGGCTTACTTGGAAAAACATCCGCAAGTTTTGGGATGTATCAAAAAAGAAGTTTACTTTTGGAGCGTCCTATTTTTTCGGGGGTTGGATTGGTATCTCGCCCATTTTCCCCACCTATCCCCCGGGGCAAACTTCCTGACCGGGGAAGCGACTCCCCACTATTTGGAAACCGCCGAAGTTCCCGGCCGAATCTCGGAACTTTTGCCGAAAACGAAGATAATTATATTGTTGAGAAACCCCGTCGATCGCGCCCTTTCTCACTATCACCATTGGCTGAGGTTCAAGTGGGAAAAGCGGTCCTTTGAAGCGGCGATCGCCTCCGAGTTGGAACTGCTGTCCGACCCCGCCAATCTTTCCCACGAAGCGTCTCCGGCGGTCTGGGACTCCCAGAAATTCCTGTGGCGGGGGCTGTATTTCCAGTTCCTGCAAAATTGGCTGTCCGTCTTCCCCAGAGAACAACTGCTAATCCTCCGCAGCGAAGATCTCTACGAAAATCCACAAACCACCTACGATCGCGTCTTGGAATTCCTGGAACTTCCGGCCCATCAACTCGACGAATTTCGTCGCCACAATCCCGGAAATTATACAGCCGACCGCAGCGGTTCAATCTATTCGCAAATGCGAGATTTCTTCCACCCCCACAATCAAAAACTAGAGGAATTGTTGGGGTGGGAACTCCATTGGGACTAACCTGAAGCCGGAAAATTTGGCAATCTCAAAAACAGAAATAGAAAGCCGAAGCGCTATCCTTGAGAAGGATATCTGCCCGAACCCCAAATTCCCGAACCCCATGCGGTTGCAGCGCCAGTTCACCGGAAAAACTATCACCCTCGACACCAAGAACCCCGTCGGCAGCGGTGGCGAGGGCCGCATCTATATGGTTTTGGACGATCCCACCCTCGTCGCCAAAATTTATCACGACCCCAGCGACGAAGACGCCGACAAACTCACCCTGATGTACAACTCCCCCCCGGCCAACCGCACCGTCGCCCCGGGGATCGTGGCGATCGCCTGGCCCGTGGACCTGTTGCGGACCACCGACGCCCGCCAAAAAATCGTCGGCTACCTGATGCCGCGGGTGATGAAAGCCGCCCCCGTCCACATCTTCTACACCCCCAAAACCAGGCGGGAACAGAAACCCCTGTTCAACTACCTCTACCTGCACCGCAGCGCCCGCAACCTCGCCGCCGCCTTCACGGACCTCCACGCCGGGGGCTACGTCGTCGGGGACGTCAACGAATCCAACATCCTCGTCAGCGACACCGCCATCGTCACCTTGGTGGATACCGACTCCTTCCAGGTCCGCGACCCGGAGACAGGGTTCACCTTCCGCTGCCCGGTGGGCAAGGCCGAATTCACCCCCCCGGAACTGCAAAGTCAGGCGTTCCGAGAGCTCGATCGCACCCCCGAACACGATCGCTTCGGTTTGGCGGTGCTGCTATTCCAACTGCTCATGGAAGGCACCCACCCCTTTTCCGGCGTCTACAAGGGGGGCGGCGACCCCCCGCCCATCGAAGCCCGCATCAAAGCCGGCCATTTCGTCTACGGACGGCGGCCGGTCCCCTACAAACCCATGCCGCTGGCCCCCGGCTTCGAGATCCTCCACCCCCAGTTGCAAGAATTATTTATCCGCTGCTTCGAGTCCGGCCACGGTTCCCCCCAATCCCGTCCGGAGGCGCGGACGTGGATGAAGGCCCTGCGGCAGGCCGAAGCCGACCTGGTGGCCTGCGATCGCCACCCCCAACACCGCTACGGCAACCACCTCAAATCCTGCCCCTGGTGCGATCGCACCCGCCAACTGGGGGGGCGCGACCCCTTCCCCTCCCGGGAGGCCGTGCGGTCGGGCCGACACCTGCAACCCCTGACCGCCAGACGGCGGCGCAAGCCCCCCCGGCGACCCGTCCCGACACCCCCGCCAGTGGTGCGGAGCCTGACGCGGACCCCCGCGCCGAAACCCGCCGTCAGGCGGCCCGGACCCCCCGCCATCCTGCGCTCCTCCCGAACCTGGCGGGCGGTCGGGCACCTCGCCGAGGGGGCCCTCGTCGGCGGCCTGTGGGGGGCCACCTGCGGGTCCGCGATCATCGCCGTCATTTTCGCCGTGTACGGGAAAACCGGGGGCATCGTCGGCGCCATGATGGTGGGCAGCATTTGGGGCTGTTTCTTCGGCGCCACCGCCGGCCTGTTCCTCCCCCCCACCCGGAGCCTGCACAACGGCCTGGCCCTCATCGTCGGGGGGTTCTGCGGCGCCTTCGTCGCCGCCGCCATCGCCGGGGTGATTTTCGGCCTCCTAGAACGGAACGCCCTCATCGGCCAGGCGATCCTGTGGGGGGCGCTGATGGGGGCAGTGTGGGGGGCGATCTGGAATTCCTTCAAACCCCCCCTCTCCCTCCCCGTCGGCCGGGTGCGGGGCCGCTACGGGGCGCTGCTGGGGGGAATTTGGGGGGCGTTCTTGGGAACCGCGATCGGCGGCGGTTTGGGGGCGGTCGCAGTGTTGTGGGGGGAACTGCGACTGGGAACCCCCCCGACGACGGAACTGACCTCCCGGGTGTTCGTCGCCGCCGTCGTCGCCGCCGGGGTGGGAACTCTGGCCGGGATACTCTCCGGCGCCACCTTCGGGGGCATCGGGGGGGCGCCGCCCCTGCCCACCGCTATGCGACTGGCGGGGCGGCGGGGAGCCTTCGTGGGCGGGGTGTGGGGCAATTTCCTCGGCGCGATCACCGGGGCGGCCCTGGGGGCGGTCGGGGCGACAGTATTCCCCCAATTCCTCCACGGCGGTTCCGCCGCAGATGCCACCCCCCTGGTGTTGGGGGCGGCGATCGTTTCCGCCGGGATCGGTTCGTTCTGGGGTATCCTGTCTGGTATGGTTTGGGGAGGACTGGGCAAGTTTTGAGGCAAAATGCACGACTGACGAGGGATTCGTCCCGAGCGACCCTGCGATTTTGTGGATATCCGTGGTACAGTCATCCCAGAATTCGGGTGTGAGGAAAATTGAGAATTGACAATTGACAATTGACCATTGACAACTCATTCTAAATTCCCCGATTCCCGACTCCCGATTCTGACTCCATACCACCGATCAATCCCTATTATCTACCTGAATGCATATCGCTTGGCTCGGAAAAAAATCACCATTTTGCGGGAACGTCACCTACTCCAGGGAAGTCACGAATATGTTGCTCGACCGGGGATATCCGGTCAGTTTCCTCCACTTTGCCCAGGAAGCCTCCCACCCCGAACGTCGCGACAACTGGCACCTGGAGAACGGGCGATGGAAAATTGCCGGCCCGGGGAGTTCCCAGATGGCAGCTTCGGATCTGCCATTTAAAGCCGACCCCGCGATCGCGACTTCCATGACCCAGGAGGTACCCCTGCCCTGCCTCTACAAGTCCCAGATTTACACGATCCCCACCCTCAAGTCCAGCAAGGTGTTGATGCAAGCCCTGCGGGCCCTGCGGCCCGATCTAGTCCACGCCTCCCTCACCCTCTCCCCCCTGGATTTCGTCCTCCCCGAGATTTGCGAGGAGTTGAATTTGCCCCTGGTGGCGACGTTTCACCCCCCCTTCGATCGCAAACTCCGCAACCTGACCTCGGGCACCCAACATCTGATGTATCAGATCTACGCCCCGTTTCTGGCGAATTACGACCGCGTCATCGTCTTTTCTCAAATTCAAAAGGATTTGCTCGTCCGCCTGGGCGTCGCGGCCGGCCGCGTCGCCGTTATCCCCAACGGCGTGGACGTGCAGAAGTATTCCCCGGGGCGCAGCCGGCTGAAGGCGAAACTCGGCGCCGATCGCATTTTCGTCTACCAGGGGCGCATCGCCACGGAAAAGAACGTCGAAGCCATGCTCAAAGGTTGGAAAAAAGCGAGGATGGGCCGGGACTGCCGGTTGTTGATCGTGGGGGACGGCCCCCTGGCTCCCACCCTCCAGGGGTTTTACGGACCCGAAGACGGGATCGTTTGGTTGGGGTTTATCGGGGACGAGGACAAGCGGATCGAAATTTTGCGGGGGGCTGACGTGTTGATTTTGCCCTCTTTGGTGGAAGGGTTGTCGCTGTCTCTATTGGAGGCGATGGCCTGCGGCGTCGCCTGCATCGCCACGGACGCCGGCGCGGACGGGGAAGTGTTGGAAGGCGGGGCGGGGATCGTTTTGAAAACCCAGGGCGTCACCACCCAGTTGGAAACTCTGCTGCCGCTATTTCGCGACCACCCGGAATTCGCGACCCTGCTGGGACAGAAGGCGCGGGAACGGGTCTTGCAGCGCTACACCTTGGACGAGAATATCACGGCGATGGAGCGGTTGTATGCGGAGGTGGTCCGGGAGCAACGGCTTTCGTTGAGCGGCCGCTGTTCTTGAGGACGGGCCTAAACCAGGGCCCTCAATAATGCCTGCAACTTGAGTCGGATTTCGGCCAGTTCCCGGTCGGGTTCGGAACCGGCCACGATGCCGGCACCGGCGAAGAGTCGGGCCCGATCGCCGTCGATGAGGGCGGAGCGAATGCCGACGATCAATTCCCCGTTGCCGTGGTAGTCCACCCAACCGAGGGGGGCCGCGTACAGGGAGCGATCGAAGGTTTCGTAGCGTCGAATTTGGGTTTGGGCGACGTCCCGGGGAGTGCCGGCGGCGGCGGGGGTGGGGTGGAGTTCGGCGAGAATTTCCAGCAGGTGGATGTCGGAGGAAATGGGGGCGGTGATGGGCGTCCACAGGTGCTGGATGTTGGAGAGCCGCATCAGCCTGGGTTGGGGCGATCGCTCCGGCGTCAGGCCCAGGTGAATCAGGCGTTCGACGATAAAATCGACGACGGCCTGATGTTCCCGCCGATCTTTGTCGCTCGAGAGCAGGCGGTGGGCGATGTCGGCGTCTTCGGCGGCACTCTGGCCCCGGGGGGCGGAACCGGCCAGGGCGTCGGTGATCAGTTCGCCGCCGCGGACCGCGATTAGCCGTTCGGGACTCGCGCCGATGAAGTTCTGGCCGCGGCCGTTGCCGGTGGAGAAGATGTAGCAGTCGGGGTAGAGCGATCGCAAATTGTCCAGGGAGTTGATTAAATCGAAGGGGCGCGAGGAACAGATGTCGAAGGCTTGGGAGAGCACCACTTTGCTCAATTCTCCGGCCGCGATCGACTCCAGAACCGACCGCACGGACTGCCGAAAGGGCTCGGTTTGGGGTTCGATCCAGATCGACTTCGACGGGTGGGGGGCGGGACGATTTCGCTCCCAACGGCGATTTTGGATTTCGTCAATTTGCCGGATTTTTGGCCAAGTCCGCTCCGTAATTTCGTCGATATCGGACTGCCAATCTAATAAGGTATTGAACAATAAAATCCGGCGATCGCCCTCGGAATACAGGAGAATTTGGGGCAGGAAGAGGGTGGCGGACGGGAAGACCGGAGCCGAATGCCGACCTTTTAAATGACCCGGATTTCTCAAATAATAATGTTCCGAATTTGCCGCAGAATTATCCTCGAAAAACGTGAAACTACAGCAAAACGCCGGCACGAAGGAATCCCGGTGGGGTCCGGCGAGGATCATCTGCCGGAAACAAGATTCGATGAAATGGCGCGATCGCCCGAACCGTTCTCCCTTCTCTAGGGTCAATTGCACGGCCGCATCGATGGCGACCACCGCTTCCCCCGACTGCGGTTTTTCCAAGTAAAAATTGAGCCGGTCCGCTTCCCAAAATGTCTCCAGGAATGCCAAAGGATCGACCGGATCGATGTCCCGAGCGATACTGACAATTTTCGGGGGGCGATCGGGACGGCAGTTCTGCTGACACTCAAACAGAAAGCGATGCAGTTCCCGGCGGTCTTGCCAGAGCAATTCGGGAGGAGGTAGAACCAGCATAGAATAAAAGATAACAGATTGCGGGAACGAGTGAAAACGGTTGGCCACAGATGGGGTCGATCTTACTATAGTAATACCATTTGGGAAAAAGGCGGAAAATTGCCCGACATCGAACTTCCGACCCCCCTTGAGTCCGGATAAAAATTGCCCGGTTGACGGCGGTAATAAACCTTAACAAATCGGCGCGATTCCATCGGGTCGGGAGGGGATGGGGCGGTGGTATTATGATGAAATCCGATTTCCGCCCCGATCGCGCGGAGTCGGATCTGATGTCGAGCGGTGCGCCCTGTCCGGAAAGATTCATGAAATTGCCCGATGGCCCGAAAGTGATGTCCCCGCTGCAAATCCTGCAGTTGGTCGCCGATCCCCCCAACTATTTGCAAGCCTGCGCCCGCAAATACGGCGATCCCTTTACCCTGCGGGCTTTGGGCACCCATTCCCCCCCGGCGGTCTTTTTCGGCCACCCCGAGGCGATCGAGGCGATTTTTACCGCCGACGCCGACACCTTCGAGTTGGGCCGGATCACCCATGTCTTCGAGCCCCTGACCGGATCGCAATCCCTGATCGCCAAAGACGGACCCGAACACCGACGCCTGCGACAGGTGTTGATGCCACCCCTCCACGGCCGGCAACTCCCCCGCTACGCCGAGAAAATCGCCGCGATCGCATCCTCGGTGACGGACCGCTGGCGGGTGGGCGACACCTTCTCGATCCGAAACGACACCGCCGACATCTCCCTGCAAACCATCCTGCGGGTCGTGTTGGGCCTCGAACCCGGTCCCCTCTACAACCGACTGCGGCAGACCATCCAACCCTATTTGGAATGGGTCAACTCCCCCCTCAACTCGGTACAATTTTTCTGGCCCCCCTTACAGCGGGATTGGGGCGCCTGGAGTCCCTGGGGAAAGTTTTGCCGCCGGCGACGGCAGATCGACGATCTGATTGACACGGCGATCCGCGATCGCCGCGACGCACCCGGCGGCGACGATATCCTCTCCCTATTGATTTCGGCCCGGGACGAACGGGGCGAACCCATGACGGACGGAGAACTCCGGGATCAAATCATCACCCTATTATTGCTGGGCAACGACACCACCGCATCCGCCCTCGACTGGGTATTTTACTGGATTCACCGCCACCCGGAAATCCGGGACAAACTGACGGCGGAATTGGCCGATTTCGGAACGGCCCCCGATCCCGCCGATCTCACTCAACTGCCCTATTTGACCGCCGTCTGCCGGGAGGCCCTCCGCATCCACCCCATCGCCCTGATCTCCCAACCCCGCCTGGTGCGGGAGCCCGTGACGATCCGGGGCGATCGCTTCGATCCGGGAACCGTCCTCGTCCCCTGCATCCACCTGGCCCACCGGCGATCGCAGACCTACCCCGAACCGGAACGATTCCGGCCCGAACGATTTCTGGAACGCCGCTTTTCCCCCTACGAATACTTTCCCTTCGGCGGGGGAAGTCGCATCTGCGTCGGCATGGCTTTGTCCCTGTTCGAGATGAAAATTGTCTTGGCTGCAGTCCTCTCCCGCTGCCGATTTTCCCTCGCCAACAACGGCCCGGTGCGACCCGTGCGACGGGGAATTACCATTGTCCCCTCGGACAATTTCCAACTCACCGTGGAAGCCGTCCGGCCTTCCTCCATTCCCTGTTATATCTAACCTGATTGAAAAACCGATGACCACAAAACAGATTGCCGATTCCAATTCAAAACTTTGGTTAGCCGCCATCAAACCCCCCATGTACAGCGTGGCGATCATGCCGATTTGGGTGGGAACCGCGATCGCTTGGTTTGAAACCGGCGTCATTCACTGGGGCATTTTTACCGCCTTCATGACGGCGGCGATCTTGATTTTGGCCTGGGAAAATCTCCTCAACGATGTCTTCGATTCCGAAACTGGAATTGATAAAAACAAGCACCATTCTCTGGTCAATTTGACGGGGAATAAATCCTTAATTTTTGCGATCGGCAACTTGTGTTTGGCGGTGGGAATTTTTGAAATCGGTTTGATTTGTTGGTGGCAGGGGGATTTGACCGTATTGGGATTAATTTTGGCCTGCTGCTTTTTGGGATATCTTTACCAGGGTCCTCCCTTCCGCCTCGGCTACCACGGCTTGGGGGAGTTTCTCTGCTTTTTCGCCTTTGGTCCGGTGGGGATGTCGGCGGTTTATTACAGCCAAACCCAGAGTGGGTCTGTGTTGAATTTGGCGGCTTCTATAGTGGTGGGAATTGCGACGACGTTGATATTATTTTGTTCCCATTTTCACCAAGTTGATGATGATATTGCCGCCGGAAAGCGATCGCCCATCGTCCGCATGGGAACCCGCCGGGGGGCGCAAATTTTGCCCTGGGCTTGTGGTAGTATTTTTCTGGGGGTGGCGATCGCGGCTGTGTTGGGTATTTTCCCCCTGTGGACGCTGTTGAGTGTGGCGGGATTGCCGGCGGCGGTCCAACTCTGCCGCCACGTCGGGGAACATCACGACAAACCCGATCGCGTCAATAACTGCAAGTTTATCGCCGTTTCTCTACACTTTTGGAGTTGTTTGCTGTTGGGTGTGGGGTTCGCGATCGGCTGATTTAAGTTGGGGGCGATCGGTCTTTCGGGCATCATCCCCGCACGATCAGTATCGAAAGCCCACCGTTACTTGTAAATGAGTTAAAATGTCTATATCCAATGTAGATGCCCAAAAGGCTCAAGTCATTGATGTACTGAAACAGCGTTATTTCCCCTTAATCCCTCAACTTTTGCAGAACTGGACACCAGAACAGCATGAAACAAACCGTTTGAGCCGTTCTCTAGCTGCATTTGCGATCGAAAAGCTGGCAGATGTTACTCCGGCTCAAGCAGCGAATGCCATCGTGAATGGTGAAAATGATAATGGCATTGATGCAATTTTCTTTGACCGAAGCCAAAATCGACTTTGGGTCGTACAGGCAAAAGCGGGCAGCAGAGCCCCAAATATGGGAGAGAATAAAAAGTTCTGCGACGGCATCCGCGATTTGGTCAATTCACGCTTTGATAAGTTCAGCGATCGTTTGAGCCGTTTACAATCCGATATTGAAGAAGCCTTGGGAACCACTGGGTTAATCGTTGTCGGATGTAATGTGTATCTTGTCGGTCATTTAGGAAGCCATGTCATTCGAGATCTCAAACAGCTAAAAACTGAACTCAACCAATTTTCCTCACGATTTGATTGGCAAGATCTTGATATTTCAGCCGTTCATAGATTTTTGACGGAAGAACAAGCAATCACTTCTTTTTCCGTCACGTTAACGTTAGAGAAGTGGTACGGTGTAGATCGACCCCGAAAAGCATTTTATGGCTTAGTTTCAGCCGATCAACTCGCTTTACTCTATCAACAATATGGCAGAAAACTTTTTGAAAGAAACATTCGCTATTATCTGGGTGCAGAAGGGGTAAATTCGGCAATTACAGCTACGGTGCAAAATCAACCCGAAGAATTGCTGTACCTGAATAATGGACTGACAGCAGTGTGTTCTAACATCACTCTTCCACCCAATGCAAACAATGACAGCGGAAAATTTACATTAGAAGGATTTTCAATTGTCAATGGAGCGCAAACCGTCGGTTCAATTGCAACCGCTTGTAACAATACAAGTTCAGTATCACCTGATGCAAAACTGCTCATTACAATTATTGAAATTGGTAAAGAACAAGATACTCTTGCCAAAAAAATCACCCAGGCAAGAAATACACAAAATGCAGTCAAGGACATCTATTTTGCAGCATTGGAAGAAACGCAAGAACGATTGCGACAAGAACTGGCAGTATCGGGAATTATCTATCAGTATCGACCATCTATAGATCGCAGTTTGTCAGATGTAATCACAATCGAACAAGCCATTATTGCTCTCGCCTGTTTTAAAGGCAAAACTCAAATTATTGTTACCGCAAAAAAGGAGAGTGGACAACTCTACCCTTTATTCAAAGAGGAACTTTTCTCGGATCGTTTATCAGGAATTGAACTCTGCCGTTCCGTCCAAATATTTCAATACCTGGAGCAAATTTTTACAGATTCAGAGGCGGCAGAAACAGAAAGGCGTCGGAAGAATTTTTATCGACATGGAAAGTATTTTATCCTTCACATTTTGGCTCGAAGGCATCAAAGGTTGATCAAAAAAACCGAGCTGGTACTTTCTGAAGATGACAAAATTGAATTATCACGCATCGGACTGGAATTGGCTGAACTCATCTATACTGTTGCCGAGTCTCAATGCGATCGCCAAAAAGGATATCTTGCTATTTTTAGGAATTTAACAGATGTTGAACCTTTGGCGCGAGCCGTGATGCAAAGACTGGCAGATCGAGATACTCCATAAGCTGCCACAAGTTAAGTCAACGTATACTCATTATATTGAACGCTTTATTGGTAGACCATGAATCAGAATAAAAAACAAAAACTAGAACTCACTTGGATTGGTAAAGAAAATCGCCCCAAACTGGAGCCACGCATTCTGTTGGAAGATCCAGAAAAATCCTATTCAGCCACCCATCGGGTAACTGAAAACGATATTTTTGACAACCGATTGATTTTTGGTGACAATTTACTGGCTCTGAAAGCGCTGGAGGCAGAGTTTGCCGGTAAAATTAAATGTGTATTTATCGACCCGCCATATAATACGGGAAGTGCATTCGAGCATTATGACGATGGCTTAGAGCATTCGATTTGGCTATCGATGATGCGCGATCGTCTGGAAATTATTCGACATTTGCTATCAGATGATGGGTCGCTCTGGATTACAATTGATGATAACGAGGCTCACTATCTAAAAGTTTTGTGTGATGAAATCTTTGGAAGAGACAATTTTGTGACTTCATTTATATGGAAGAAAGTAGATAGTCCCAATGATAATAAAGTCCCTATTACTCCAGATCATGAGTATGTCTTATGTTTCACAAAAACACCGGAAGTTAGCAGATTTTTTCAACAACGGTACGATGATTCTATCCTGAAAGCATATCGAAATCCAGACTCTGAATCTGAGCGACCTTATCGCGATCGGTTACTCAAAAAGAATGGAAAGAACAGCTTGCGTAAAGATCGTCCTTCAATGTTTTTTCCAATCATTGCGCCTGACGGAACTGAGATTTTTCCAATTCACGATGATGGACGAGAAGCTTGCTGGGCAATAGGAAAAAAAGGGGTTGAAGATTTAATATTAAAAGGGAAGTTGATTTGGAAAAAACGGGAAAAAAATGGCATCAAACGATGGGTGCCTTACACCCGTGAATTTGCGCCAGAAACACCTTATCGTCCTCACCCAACCATTTGGAATGACCTCAATACTACCAGACAAACTAAGGCTCATCAAAAAAACCTTTTTGGGAAAGATGCTGTCTTTGATACACCAAAGCCAGAAGACCTTATTCAGCGTATTTTAGAGATTTGTACGGAGGACAATGAACTGGTTCTAGATTCCTTCGCAGGCTCCGGTACAACAGGTGCGGTTGCTCATAAAATGGGGCGTCGTTGGATTATGGTGGAGTTGGGCGAACATTGCCATACCCACATTATACCCCGGCTCAAAAAGGTTATTGATGGTGAAGATCAAGGGGGCATTACTGAGGCAGTTGGCTGGAAAGGCGGAGGCGGATTTCGCTACTATCGCCTTGCTCCGTCCCTACTGGAAAAAGACAAGTGGGGAAATTGGGTGATCAACAAAACATATAATGCCGAGATGTTGGCAGAAGCCCTCTGTAAACTCGAAGGCTTCACCTATGCACCATCGGATACTTTCTACTGGCAACAGGGTTACTCCACCGAGCGAGATTTCATTTATGTCACGACTCAGAATTTGAATCATGACCAGTTGCAGCAACTTTCTGAAGAAGTGGGGACAGAACGAACACTGCTGGTTTTATGTACTGCATTTCGGGCGAAAGTAGAGGAATTTCTTAACCTCACCGTCAAGAAAATTCCCAAGCAAATCCTAAATCGTTGTGAGTGGGGGCATGATGATTATAGCCTGAAAATTGAAAACCTTCCCCAAGCTCCATCTCAACCCCAGCAACTCACACTCTTTGAATGCGGAGGATTGTTAAATGAATCGCCATGTTAATGCGATCGCCAGTCGTTTAAGTTTACGTTTTCCCCAGAGAGAATCATTGGAAATTCTTGATCGGGTGTGTGAAATTCTTCCTCCCAAAAAAGATACCGACTGGGAAGCAGGACTCGCAGCCATTCGGGAGGAGTTTCCCACCGTCACAGCTTTTGAACGAGACTTTCCATCTCTGTGCTTTGCCCTGGCGACAGGCGTGGGTAAAACACGACTCATGGGCGCTTTCATTACATATCTGTACTCGGCACATGACATCAAAAACTTTTTTGTCCTCGCGCCCAACTTGACCATTTACAATAAATTAATTACCGATTTCACGCCCAATACTCCCAAATATGTCTTTAAAGGAATTTCGGAGTTTGCCACAAACACACCGAAAATTATTACCGGTGATAACTATGAAATGAAAGCGCGAACATTATTAGATCCGTTGATTCCATGCAAGATTAACATCTTCAATATCTCGAAAATAAACTCCGAAGTTCGCGGCGGGAAAAGTCCCCGAATCAAGCGACTGTCGGAATATATTGGAGATAGCTATTTTAACTTTTTGGCAGAATTAAAAGACTTGGTTATCCTGATGGATGAATCACACCGATATCGAGCTTCAGCCGGAGTCAGAGCCATTAATGAATTGAAACCTTTGTTGGGTTTGGAACTCACGGCGACCCCATTTGTAGAAACGAGCAAAGGAGCAGTACAATTCCAAAATGTCGTCTATGATTATCCGCTTGGACGGGCTATCGAGGATGGCTTTGTTAAAGAACCAGCGGTAGTAACCCGCAAGGATTTTAACCCAGTCGGAATGTCGGCGGAAGCAATCGAACATCTCAAGTTAGAAGATGGCATCCGCCTGCATGAGAACATTAAAGCTGAGTTAGAAACCTATGCCCGAGAAACTGGCAATCCAATTGTCAAGCCATTTCTATTGGTTATTGCCCGTGACACAACCCACGCAACACAACTGCTCAACTTAATCCAATCCGAATCATTTTTTGAGGGACGTTACAAAGATAAAATTATCCAAGTTGACTCCAGCAAAAAAGGTGCTAAAGAAGATGAAATGGTAGAGCGTCTCCTCAAGGTCGAACACAGAGACGAACCCACAGAAATTGTCGTTCACGTCAATATGTTAAAAGAAGGCTGGGATGTCACCAACCTCTACACCATTGTACCCCTAAGAGCCGCTAATGCTCGAATTTTAATTGAGCAGTCAATTGGGCGAGGACTGCGATTACCCTACGGTAAACGAACGGGTGTCACTGCCGTCGATCGCCTCAATATTATTGCCCACGACAAGTTTCAGGAGATTATTGATGAAGCCCAGCGTCCGGAATCACCGATTCGCTTACAACAAGTTATTCTTCCTTCTGAAACCTTACAGCAGAAGACTGTTACCCTAGTGTCACAATCCCAGTTAGAAACTCAACTGGGATTTCAACCCTCCCAATCTTCCTCAATCACCCATTTAGAAACTGAAAATATAGAACCCATTTTTGAGTCCCCCGAAGAACAAAAAATCGCCCAAATGACTTATCAGGCAATTCGCAAACTGGAGAGTCAGCCTGCGGTTGTACCAACGAATAGCTATCTACTTTCACCAGAAGTACAAAAGAAGGTCAAAGAAGCTGTAGCCAGTGAATATCAGCCAGAGCAACTCGAATTAGAGGGCATTCTTGAACCACCAAATGTCAACTCGATTGTCACCCAAACCTTAGAGATGGTTGTTCAGAAAACCATTAATATTCCTCGAATTCTGGTTGTCCCCAAAGGAGAAGTGCGATCGGGATTTAGAGCATTTACGCTCCAACTCGACAGTTTGAAATATTCTGCACCATCACGAGAGCTTTGGATTCAGCATTTGAAGACCAATCAGTATGAAACTGTTGAATTGGGACAGGTAGATATTGGAGAAAAAAAATTGGAAAATTATGTGGTAAACGGATTGATTGATTTTGACGATATTTATTATGATGAACACGCCGATTTTCTCTATGATCTGGCAGAACAAGTTGTGAGTCATTTCCGCACTTATCTTTCTGAAGAGGATACCGGAAAGGTATTGCAAGTCTATGGGGGAGAAATAGCCAGCTTTGTCCATGCTCAAATGATGGATAATTTTTGGGAAAAACCAGAAAATGATTATGAAGTAATCGTGAGTCGAGGATTTACCACATTAAAGTCCAGCGCCTATAGTGTTCAAGAGAACGATCCACCCCGGAATTATCAACAGTCACCAGATGATAAAAGCAACATGGCTAAATATCTATTTGGTGGGTTCTCTCGATGTTTATACCCAGTGCAGAAGTTTCAATCCGACTCGGAGAGAATCTTATCTATTATTTTAGATCGGGAGGCTATAAAGTGGTTCAAACCGGCAAAGGGACAGTTTCAAATTTATTACTCTTTGAATGGTGAACATCTAGAATATCAACCTGATTTTGTCGCTGAAACTGAGGACATTATTTATATGCTTGAGTGCAAGATGAAGAGCCAAATAAATGCTCCTGAAGTGATCGTCAAAAAGCAAGCAGCAGTCAAGTGGTGTAAACACGCCTCAGAATATATGCAAAAATATGGTGATAAACCTTGGGTATATGTTTTGATACCCCATAATTTTATCGCCCAAAATATAACTCTAAAGAAACTGACCAAACAGTTTTATTGTGATTAAAATTGATTCATTTGGAGTTGTTTATTACTGGGTGTGGGGTTCGCGATCGGCTGATTTGATATCAAGATCGAATCCAGTACATTGTAGGTTCAGTAGTGGACCGACACACCTTAAATGGTGGGTTACGGCGGATTGCTAGATTGCCATCACAGCCTGGGTTTCAGCCGCC
>NZ_JAYFER010000509.1:0-405 GCF_055795065.1 Lyngbya sp. CCY1209 | reverse complement strand
TTTTTCCGAAAAATTACTGCCGCGCCTAACCCACCCTACTATTGCCTCATTTTAGCCGAAACGGTCTACTACTATTGCCTCATTATCGCTGACGACACCCGTTGTTTCGATCGCATTCCGGCGCCCGAACACGACGCGGAAGGTGTTTGATGTGATGCGGCGGGTGAAGCTGTCCCCACAGAAGCGCGATCGCACCGGATATTGACTCCTGTAACTCAGTCGGCGCTATCATACATATTTTAAAAGTTGTCAAGTTCGGATAACCGAACACTTATTCCTGCAAACCGAACGGCAATTCGTGCCACACTCACGCTCATCGTGTAGCACGGGCATCTTGCCTGTAGTGGACCGACACGGCTAAAAATGTGCTTTCGCGTAGGGTGGGTTAGGCGGCTGAAACCCATG
>NZ_JAYFER010000508.1:0-1517 GCF_055795065.1 Lyngbya sp. CCY1209 | reverse complement strand
GGCTGAAACCCAGGCTGTGATGGCAATCTAGCAATCCGCCGTAACCCACCGTTTAAGGTGTGTCGGTCCAGTAGTAGTGTGAAACGATCGGTCAAAATCTTTCGGCTCGGAGCCCCCAGAATTGGGGGTTTGGGGGCGAGAAGATTTTCGGCTCATAGTATTGAATCGGGTTCGGTGAAATGAGCATTTTTGTTGAATTTCCAGAACAGTTGTTGGTGGCTTGTCGGGAAGAACCGGAAGAGTTTAAGCGACGGGTGATGATTTTGACTTTGGGTCAACTCTATGAAGAGGGTAAAATTTCTTCGGGGGTGGCGGCGGAGGTTTTGGGATGCGGACGTTTGGAGTTTTATCGTTTGATTGGCGAACGGGGATTTGCCGCGATCGACTACACCGAAGCTGAGTTTGAAGAGGAGGCGAAAACCAGTCGAGAATTGGCCGAGAAATTGAGGGATCGATGAAGGTTGTTGTCAATGCGACGCCATTAATTGCTTTGAGTCTCATCGATCGCTGGCAACTGTTACCCCGGTTATTTGATGAGATTTTGATCCCGCCCACGCGATCGAACGGTTGAAAATCAACCGGGAATTAAACGGTCTTTGAGTTCTTCATACCGAGGAAAAACAGAATCTAGACTGACCAATGAAGCCTCATGCATGAGGGCGGTTGCAATGATAATCCGGTCGGCCGGATCGCGATGATGCTCCGGTAGTTGAGACGCTTTGATCGCAATGGGGCGATCGACGGGTAACACCTGAATGTCTCCTTCCAGGGCGATCGCCACCCATTCATCAAGAGAAAGATCGAGCTGGACGCGCTGTCGCTTAACCAGTTGCCCGAGTTCCCAACAGGAAATTGCACTGATGGCAATGCTGTCCGCCGTTTCTATCTCTTCGATCGGGTTTTCAGCCAGGGCAAAACGACTGGACTGGGGGTTGTGCCAGCGTATCCAAATGTGAGTATCAAGTAATAGCATGGCTCAGGAGGATTCCCAATCAGAGTCCGGGGTGGTGGGTGCGATGAGATCGTCAAATAGGTGAACTGTACCCGCCAGTTTTTCAGAAGGTCGGCGACGCGGTGGAGTTGTCACCGATTCCTGGGAGCTGATGGGGAGAACGATCACTTCATATTGTTGGTCGCCTGTCAGTGACGGAGGGAGATCGATAATCAGTTGCCGATTGACGGGTTGGGTGATGATTCGCAGAGCTTCCATTACGGCTTTCAACTCAGTTTGAATGGGTTTAAATTTTAGCACTTAATTGTCCCAACCGTTTGTTATCAACTCCGAAAAGTTGGCAGAAACCAGATACAATGCGATGGGTGCTTCGCACAGGCTGCGCGATCGCTCCCATCCCGTCAACCCCCAGCGCTCATGGCCCCATCGGAATTGCTGACGACACCCGTTGTTGCGATCGCATTCCGGCGCCCGGACACGACGCGGAAGGTGTTTGATGTGATGCGGCGGGTGAAGCTGTCCCAACAGAAGCGCGATCGCACCGGATATTGACTCCTGTAACTCA
>NZ_JAYFER010000507.1:0-602 GCF_055795065.1 Lyngbya sp. CCY1209 | reverse complement strand
CTGACGGTGACGGGTTTTCAGACACCCAGCACCCGGGGGGCTGCGGTGACGGTCAATGATGATGGTAGCTATACCTACGATCCGACGGGTGTGGCGGCTTTAGAGGCGCTGACCGCCGGGGAAGAGGTGACAGACACTTTCACTTATACGATCGCAGATGATAACGATGTCACGGCGACCGCCACCGTCAGCATTACCGTCGCCGGGGTGAACGACCCGCCGGAAGCCGCCGACGACAGCAACAGCACCGCAGCGGATACGCCTCTGGATGTCAACGCTGCCTCGGGTGTCTTGAGCAATGATAGCGACGTGGATGACGATAATTTTACAGTCGTCGCCTTCGAGAGTACCAGTTCCCTGGGAGCCAATGTCACCGTCGGTGAGGATGGCAGTTACACTTATGACCCGACGGGGGCAACGGATCTGATCGCCCTGACGGAAGGGGAAGAGGTCGTCGATACCTTTACTTACACCATTGAAGATGAGGGTTCAAATCAGGCCACTGCTACCGTCAGCGTCACGGTAACTGGGGTGAACGATCCTCCCGAAGCGGTGGATGATAGCAACAGCATCAATGCCGATACGGTATTAGCCGTCAATGC
>NZ_JAYFER010000506.1:0-18469 GCF_055795065.1 Lyngbya sp. CCY1209 | reverse complement strand
GGGGGAGAATTGGGGGGATAATTGGGGGGAGAATTGGGGGGAGAATTGGGGGGAGAATTGGGGGGAGAATTGGGGGGAGAATTGGGGGGAGCCAGAGGATGCTTCGCTTTGGTTTCAACGGGGACTCTGAATTGGAAAGTGTACCTCATTGACTTGAAAATTACTGTAATCTGTTTTGGTTCGGAAATCTGAAAACTAACTATCCTATGAAAATTAGACAGAATCTTTGGCAAGGAATAGGGTCATATCGATTGACCTTTGTCATCTTCGCCACTGGATTTATTTTCTTTGCCAGTCCTCACCGGAGTATCGCTCAAGACGAGATAGTTCCCATGCCAGATTCCGGGAATTCAACCCTGAGAAGTAATCCTGATAGTGAAGTCTATTTTTCCGATATTTTAGTTAGAGGTAGACCGATTTTGCAAGTGGGTAGCCTTGCGGATTTGGGCGCAAGAGAACGGGCAAAAATTATCAATCGGCGAATTGGCAGTCTTTTGGCACAATCGGAATCGGAAACTTTGGGACAGGTGACAGTGACACCGGATGACCCTCGCCAAGTGGCAACGTTGCGATTAAATAATCGTGTATTAATGACTGTTACTCAGCAGGATGCCCAAGATTTTGGTTTGTCAGTGGAAGCCTTGGCCGAAAGATGGGCGGAACAACTAGATCAGGCAATCAGAAAACCGCCCTTAGCGATCGATGTGGGACAGCGCCTCTATGGAACAGTACAACAACTTTTACGGGATACGGTGGCAAATCTCCCCTCTTTATTGGGGGCGCTGATTGTGGTTGGGATGACCTGGGGAATAGCGAAAGTGGTGCGGTTTATTGGCTTTAGTTGGGCGCAACGGACGGAAGGCGATCGCAGTACGGAAATTCTGATTGGACGCTTGGGTTATGGCGCCGTCTGGGTGCTGGGCTCAGTTGTTACTTTGGGGGTTTTGGGACTCAACTTTGGTGCTTTATTGGGGGCGTTGGGGCTCACCAGTGTGGCGATCGGTTTTAGTCTCAAAGATGTTTTAAGTAATTATATCTCCGGGGTCATTTTACTCGCCGCCCGACCCTTTGGGATTAACGATCAGGTGGTTATTAGTGATTATGAGGGTACGATCACTCAGATTGACCTGCGGGCAACCACGATGAGAACCTATGATGGGCGGTTAGTGTATATTCCGAATCAAGAAGTATTTTCTGCCAGTATTATTAACAATACGGCTTCGCCACGCCGTCGTAGTTCGGTTATAGTTGGTATTGACTATGATGCCGATATTAGCCATACCAAACAAGTGATTGAAGCTACTCTGTCCGCACTTTCAGGGTTGGAAAAAGAACCGCCTCCCGAGATTTTGGTGTTGGAATTGGCCGCAAGCACTGTGAATCTGGAAGTGCGGTTTTGGGTTGATTCGCGGCGAGCAGGGTTTTTGACAATGACATCTCAAGTCATTCAAAGTATCAAAGAAGCACTGCAACAGGAAAATATCGAAATGCCCACTGATATCTATACATTAATGTTCCGCAATTCTCCTCTACCAACGGATACAGCAGGAAATTCTCAGTCTCACCAACCACCTGGGGGCTCAACCCAAGCTTAAGAACACTAAGAACTCAAGTCAGCTTTGGCTGACGTGATCGGGGTAAAATACGGAGGTTGATTATGAAGGTTGATTTACCGACGGAACAACAAGTTATCAAAGAGGGGTTAAAAATCCTATCTGCTCACATGGCTCCTGTCAAATTTGCTAGATTTGTTGTAGCTTGTCAACTGGGGGAAGGGGAGTATTTGTTGAGTAAAGATGATACATTCGCGGATGAAACAGTGGATAGTTTATATGAGAAGGTTCGGGCTTTTGAGCAGGGAAAAACTTGAGGTAGCGTTTACAAATGGATGTTAACGATCTCGCCTTTACCGGATTTCTATATCGGCGCTCATGGGTTCGTGTGTGGGTACACCCTGTTAACTCGTGATACCACCCGTTACCAAACTTATTTCCCCGAACTTCTCCTCATCAGTCCCTAAGTTAACCGGTGTTATGAGACTGGGTTGAGGGAAAATAAACCCGGTTTCTAGCAGCATCTCTGTTGCTTCACAAAAATTTACAAAATAAACCTGGTTTCTCAGTCCCAGGGATGGGGTAAAATTGGGATGGTATACCCTACCCGGTGCGCGGCTATGGATGAACCAAGTGTCATGCTTACAAATTCCCTAGTATTATTATTAATTGGATTGGTGGTAATCTTCTTATTGTTTAAGGTTAGGGGTGCTTTAAAGCCCCGCTTGGCAAAATTGAAGATAACTGTTTTTAACTCGAGGAAATTGTATTGTGGTAAATGTGTGACGTTGTCGGCTGAAGGGTACGATCAGTATGGCGATAAGTTTCCTATTGATGAAGTCAATTGGCAGTGTTCTGAAGGATTCGGGCGAATTGAAAATAATGTTTTCATTGCCGGATCGCGATGGGGAAATTGTAAAATTACGGCATCAGTAGGAGATATACAGGCACAGGTGGTGGTTGAGGTTTTAAAGCTGCCTCGCTTGGCAAAATTGAAGATAATAACTGTTTCTAACTCGAAATTGTATTGTGGTCGGTGTTTGCAGTTGTCGGCTCACGGCTACGATCAGTATAGCCATAGGTTTCCTATTGATAAAGTAAATTGGCAGTGTTCTGAAGGATTCGGGCGAATTGAAAATAATGTTTTCATTGCCGGATCGCGATGGGGAAATTGTACAATCACGGCATCAGTAGGAAATATACAAGCAAAGATGGTGGTTGAGGTTTTAGAGTCGCCTCGCTTGGCAAAATTGAAGATAATAACTGTTTCTGACTCGACATTGTATTGTGGTGAGCGTGTGCGGTTGTCAGCTCAAGGATACGATCAGTATGGAAATTCAATTACAGTTGACAATATAGAATGGTCTAGTTCATCGGGTCGCATTGTCAACAATCAATTTGAAGCAGGAGATCAGCCTGCAAAGGTTGTGATCACGGCACAATCTGGGAGTATTACTGATAGAATTTCACTACGAGTGACTGAGCGACCCAGGTTGGCAAAAGTGGCGATCGCCAAACCAAAATCAACAGAAATCAATTCAGGAGAAAGCTATACCTTTCAAGCCTACGGTTTAGATCAGTATGGCAATCCATATGAACTGAACAAACTCCGCTGGTCAATCAAAGTTAATTCTTATCTCGGTTCGATCGATCAGAATGGTCGCTTCAAAGCAAATAGCCAAAGTTTTGGGATCTGTACGATTCAAGCTCAAGTTGACCAGTTTGTTGCGACGCAAGAAATTGTTATTCCCCGAAGATTAACTGAGATAAAAATTTTCCCGCCTCACACTCAGCTAAAACCGGAAGAGTATGAGTTTTTTAGCGTTGAAGGTTACGATCAAAGTGGTGGTCTACCTTTTGAATTAAGTGATGTGTCATGGCGTTGCGATCGCGGCGGGAAGATTAACCAGCAAGGTGTCTTTCGGGCGGGTTACGATGCGCGTTATGTAAACGTAGAAGCAACGTCTGGGGAGTTGACTGATAAAGTTGAAGTTGAATTATTACCCGTTTTAAGGCATTTAAAATTACAACCTTCTTCTGTCACCTTGCAACCGGGCGAAAAACAACAATTTCAAGTGATAGGGCGCGACCAGTTTGGTGAGCGAATTGATCCGGGTTCTCTGGTTTGGAAGGCCACAGGTGGGAGGATTACTCAATCGGGTTCTTATCAAGCCGACTCGAAGGCTCAAGGTGAGTATTGGGTGGAGGTTGCATCGATAACTGCACCCAAGTGGACAAGAACACCAAGACACATTTTTCTCGGGGTTTCAATCATCAGCAAAATTGCTTCTTTTGTTTTGCAAATTTTGGATAGTGAGATCAAGGTAATCCTTGGCAATCAGGATACTGAAAAGATGTTGATGCCTGTCGATCAAGATGCCCGGGCGAAAACATCTGATTTGGCAAATACAGAGCAGAATAATTCTTCGGATATTATTAAACAAATTATTCGTGACTATCAAGGTTTGTTTTACAAGCAGTTGGCGCGATTATTTTCCACGGTGGGGCGTTTTTGTGAAGGGGAAGCTAATGCCAAGGTTAACTCAAAAGCGGTTGTTTCCATTCAGCCCGTCGTGTTGCCTGAAGGCGAAACCGAATCAGAAGTCTCGTCAAAGACTCGTTCAACGAAGAAGGATTTAGACACTCCTAGAAAGCCTGTACCTGACGGATACCGTTCAAACAGATTTGATTATGTCAAAATTGGGTTGGCGTCTCCAGAACGCATCCGACAATGGGGGGAACGTACCTTACCTAACGGTCAAGTGGTAGGGGAAGTTACCAAACCCGAAACGATTAATTACCGGACTTTACAACCGGAAATGGATGGGTTGTTCTGTGAGCGTATTTTTGGACCGGCTAAGGACTGGGAATGTCACTGTGGTAAATATAAACGAGTCCGACATCGGGGGATTGTCTGCGAACGTTGCGGGGTAGAAGTTACAGAATCCCGCGTCCGTCGTCACCGCATGGGGTACATCAAACTGGCGGCGCCCGTTACCCACGTCTGGTATTTGAAGGGGATTCCCAGCTACATGGCGATTTTGCTGGATATGCCCCTGCGGGACGTGGAGCAGGTGGTTTATTTTAACGCCTATGTGGTGTTGAATCCTGGAAATGCCGACAATCTGTCCTACAAGCAGCTATTGATGGAGGAACAGTGGCTCGAAATCGAAGAGCAGATGTACAGCGAAGAAGACGAACTCGTCGGCGTGGAAGTGGGCATCGGGGCTGAGGCGGTTCGGCGCTTACTCGAAGAAGTGAATTTAGAAGAAGAAGCCGAAAAACTGCGGGAAGAAATCACCGAAGCTAAAGGTCAAAAACGCGCCAATTTAATTAAACGCCTGCGGGTAATTGATAACTTTATTGCCACCGGTTCTCTACCCGAATGGATGGTCCTCAACATCATCCCCGTCATCCCCCCGGATTTGCGCCCGATGGTTCAGTTAGATGGGGGTCGCTTTGCTACTAGCGACTTAAATGACCTCTATCGACGGGTGATTAACCGTAATAATCGCCTAGCTAGGTTACAGGAGATTTTGGCGCCGGAAATTATTATCCGCAATGAAAAGCGAATGCTACAAGAGGCGGTGGATGCCCTCATTGATAATGGTCGCCACGGTCGGACTGTGGTGGGGGCTAATAACCGACCTTTGAAATCTATCTCGGATATTATTGAGGGGAAACAAGGTCGCTTCCGTCAAAACTTGTTGGGAAAACGGGTTGATTATTCTGGGCGTTCTGTGATTGTGGTGGGTCCGAATTTGAAAATGCACCAGTGCGGGTTGCCGAGGGAGATGGCGATCGAACTTTTCCAGCCTTTCGTCAGCCACCGCCTGATCCGCCAGGGGTTGGTCAATAATATTGGTGCGGCGAAAAAGTTGATTAAACGTGGCGATCCGAGTGTTTGGGATGTGTTAGAAGAGGTGATTTCTGGATACCCCGTTATGCTTAACCGTGCGCCAACTCTCCACCGCCTGGGAATTCAGGCTTTTGAACCGATCCTGGTGGAAGGAAGGGCGATTCAATTGCATCCCCTGGTCTGTCCGGCTTTTAACGCTGACTTTGATGGCGACCAAATGGCTGTTCACGTTCCTTTGTCTATGGAGGCTCAAGCCGAGGCGCGGCTGTTGATGCTGGCGTCCAACAATATCCTATCCCCGGCGACAGGCCAACCGATCGCCACGCCGAGTCAGGATATGGTTTTGGGGTGCTACTACCTGACGGCGGAAAACCCGAAGGCGACCCGGGGGGCCGATCGCTACTTCAGCCGCTTAGAAGATGCAATCACCGCCTACACCCAAGGTGTGGTGGATTTGCACGCCTCGGTTTGGGTGCGGTTCGAGGGCGAAGCGATCGCGGGGGAACCCGAACAACTCCAAGATGAAGAAACCGCAACGGATGGGAGCGTCACCCAAGTCTATATCGGTCAAAAAACGGGAAAATTGCTGCGTCGCTGCCGGGTCGATAAAGAGGGAAATCTCATTTCCCAGTATATCCGGACGACTCCGGGCCGGATTATCTTCAACAAAACGGTGCAAGATGCCCTGGACTAACGGTAATTGATAATTGATAATTGATAATTGATAATTAATTATTAATTATCGCTTTCTTTCGCCATTTCTAATATCAAGTTCGGACGCAGCCTACAGCAGTTGTCTATCCGCTGCGATACGGTTCGATCCCCCTAAATCCCCCTTAACAAGGGGGACTTTAACTCGATCTGTGTATCTCACTGACTTGAAAATTGCTGTAGAACGACAAGTCCAAACTGTTGGCGTAGGGATTGCCGTGGGGGCGATGTTTTGTTTTCCGGTCATTAAAATTGGTGGGCGATAAACTGCCAGATGAGGGTGCAAATTCGCACCCCTGCGGTCATTCATTCATCGTCTTATACGTCGATACCGCCGAAGGCGAACTGCGGTTCAGGTAGCGGAAAATCCAATACTTGAAAACAGCATCCAAGATAACCGGAAATGTGGCGATAAACAGAAAATTGAAATCTCGATTTTCCGGAAGTCCGAAATGTCGGGCGATACTTTCCAGGATGACTTCCCACCCGTGGGGGGAGTGGAATCCCACGAACATATCCGTCAGCAGGATGATAATAAACGCCTTCGCACTGTCGCTGAGTCCGTAGATCAGATCCCCCATAAACGACTTCAAAACGGCGACTTCCTGCTTGTTGGTGTAAATGATAAAACCGAAGGTTAACGTCGCGAGAATGTCAGCAAACACATTTTGAATAGCATCGGAACCCATCGAACGATATTCCTCGGCGAGTTCCGCCGCCCTTTCCCTTGTCCGTTCCTCCAACTCCTCTTCACTCAACTCCGGAATCAGGCCGATCATGCTTTCAAACTTGAGTCGTTCCTCGTATTTTTGCAACTCTACGAAGGCTTCTTCTTCCATGTTAACGTTCAGGAAAATAGGCGTATTTTCATCGATTAAAAAATGGTTGACTGCGGGGCCGACGACAAAGTTTTTCGCCAACTGCTGGGTCAGCAGGGGGACGAGAATTAGCAAGAGTATAAATCGGATCGAAATAATCGTCTTAACTTTCGATTTCCGATAATTTTTCAAGACTTCATCTTCCGATTCCGGGTTGAGTTCCCGCTTGATCCGGGTCATCGTTCTCAGCAAAGAACGGGGCAGAAAACTGGTCTCGGAGGTGTCAGATTTGAGTTCCTCTTGGATGTTGTTGCTGGGCGTTTCTGGGGAAATGGGTCGGTCAGAACTGATGATGGATTGATTTTTTGGCTTGGGGACAAGAAATCGATTTTCTTTTTGTTTGGGGACAAGGGAAACGGTTTCCGAATCATCTACCCGCACCAAAGCTCTGGACTCTACGGGAGATTTAAGTTCGGGCTTTTGTTTTTGATAGCGATCGGTAACGGAATCGATAAAGTCGAGTTTTTCACAAATAATTGCGACCTGTTCGGACGGGTCTTCGTCGCGGAAAAAATCATCGGACGATCGCCACTTTCCATTCAGTTCTGTCGCGTCGATCTGTTCCGAAATACCGAGTAAGGAACGGCTGGTATTGAACTCAGCCAAACGCATTTGAATAATTTTTAAATATTTATTAAGCTCCGACTGAAAATAAGACCGGACGCGATCGCCGTAGTCGCCGGACTCGGCTGAAATCACCTCACCATTAAAATGTTCATCTTCGATGGCTCGAATTCTCAAGGCCGCGTCATAAGCTTGGTCTAACGCCCGGTCGGGAGTATCGCGGAACCAGCGATTGGCACGGTCGAGAAATCGTTTAAACTGAGTCCAAGTGGAAGTGGGCATGGGTCAATCCATAAAAACCAATTTTTGTGAGATTTAGAGAAAGTGCTAATGTACGGGGTATCTTAGCAAATTTATTGACTTGACTGTGGTTTCTGCATCCCTGTGGATTACCGGAGGCTCGCGCAGCGGCAAAACGGCCCGTCTGGTCGAACAATTTTGCCTTTGGAGTCGATCCGCGACAGCGCACCTATCGCACCTGTCCGAGACGCAAACGACCGCCCCCCCCGAGTCCGCCGAATCGTTCAATTCGGCCAACCCGTTAAAAACTCAACCCACCGTTCCGGTGACATTGATTCTCGCCGCCAACGGGGCCAACAAGCGCGATCTCGTCGATCGCCTCACGGAAGCGAGTCGGGGACAATATCCCTTTGACGCCACCACCCCCCTCGGCTTTTTTCAGGCCGAAACCATCCTCTTCTGGCCCCTACTGATCGAACGCCTGGATCTGAGGGCGAAATTTCCCGTCCGGTTGCGTCCGGAACTCGAACAGGAACTCGCCACCGAGCTTTGGAGTCCTGAACTAGAAACCGGAAAACTCGCGGTCCCGGGAGGCAACCCGGTGCGACCCGGAT
Source organism: Lyngbya sp. CCY1209 (assembly GCF_055795065.1). NCBI lineage: Bacteria > Bacillati > Cyanobacteriota > Cyanophyceae > Oscillatoriales > Microcoleaceae > Lyngbya > Lyngbya sp. CCY1209. The sequence goes on along the minus strand of NZ_JAYFER010000506.1, from coordinate 10,050 downwards.
CGCCGGAAGAAAATCGCATCGTGCGTCGGACCCTCGACCTGTTGCAATTGGCAGCGCTCAGTGGCACGCCGATCGAAGATCTCCCCTCGATTTTAGAACAGGGTCAAGCCTTTGCGGACATTCCCCGAGCCGCGGGCGAGTGCATGACCGAAGTGTTGCTGCGTTGGCAAGATTGGTGTCAACAGCGCGGATTGCTCACCTATGGAATCATTGCCGATCTGTACTGGCGCCATTTGTTGAGCGATCGCACCTACCAGCGACACCTCCTCGATCGCTATCAATTTGTCCTAGCAGATGATGTGGACGAGTATCCCGCCATCGCCCGCCACCTGTTCGAGTTTCTGTTGGATCGCGACGTCGTGGGGGCATTCACATACAATCCCTGGGGGGGAGTGCGGTTAGGTTTGGGGGCCGACCCCGAATATTTAGCGGGATTGGAATCCCGATGCCAATCGGAAGAACGGCCCCAGAAAAGCGGTCTGGCCGCCACCCTCGATCCCCTCTGGCTCCAATGGCCCCCCGAAACGGAGGCCCGGTTTCCCGAGATGCCCCCGCCGACATCGACCGTCCGGACAATCCAAACCGTCTCCCGGGCCGAACTCCTGCGGCGGACGGCGACCACCATCGCCGCCGCGGTCAAAAATCGCGAGGTCGAACCCAACCAGATCGCGATCGTCGCCCCCGGTTTAGACCCGATCGCCCGCTATACCCTGCGGGAAATCCTCCGCTACGAGGGCATCGCCGTGGAGGGCGTCGCCGAACAGCGGCCCCTGATCGGCTCCCCCTTCGTGCGATCGCTCTTGGTGCTGACAGCCCTCGTCTATCCCGGCTCGGGCCGCCTGCTAGACCGGGACGCGATCGCCGAAATGCTGGCAGTTCTCAGCCATTCTCCTTGGGGAATCACCCCTGCGGCCAGCCCGTCCGACGCGGACCGGTTCACTCCCCCTCCCCGCACCCGTCCCGCCATCGATCCGGTGCGGGCCGGCCTGTTGGCCGACCGCTGCTTCGCCCCCGACCCCGAAAACCCGCAATTGCTCCCCGCCAGTGCCTTTCCCCGCCAGGACCGCCTGGGCTACCGGGCCACCGACGCCTATGATCGCATCCGCCGCTGGGTGGCGAACCAGCAACAACAGTACCGTCAAAACCTGCTTCCGAGTCCGGTTTCCCTGCTCGACCGGGCGATCCAGCAGTTTTTCATTCCCAGACTCCCCCTCCCCCCCGACCAACTCTCGGTGTTGCGGGAATTGATGGAGACGGCGGTCCACTTCTGGGACGTGCACAGCCGGTTGCAACCGCAGCCGTCGGGGGATTCCCAACCGGAAACCGCCCGCCGGTTCGTCCAATTGCTGCGGCGGGGCGTCGTGGCGGCCAACCCCTACCCCGCCAAAGCCGACCCCGCCACCCGGGCTGTGACCCTGGCGACGATCTTCCAGTACCGAGCCAGCCGCGGGTTCCACCGCTGGCAATTTTGGCTGGACGTGGGGTCGCCCTTGTGGTTGCAAGGGGGGGCGAGTACCCTGTGGGGGGCGCCGCTGTTTTTGAACGCCGTCCGACGGCGGGGCCGTCCCTGGACCGTCGAAGAGACAATGGAGGCCGACCGCCGGCGACTTCAGCGGATTCTGCTAGATTTGTCGAGTCGGACCGGCGATCGCCTGTACCTCTGTCACAGCGAATTAGCCGTCAGCGGCCAGGAACAACTCGGCCCCCTGTTGCCCCTCGTCCACGCCACTTTACCCCATCTGGAATCCTCGGATTTTTGATGGAGTCTATAAGGGTTCCGCTTCCCCTTGGAATCCCCTTGATTTCAAGCCGGAACGAACTGGGTAGCATAGATAGCGGTTTGCCCGACGGAACCGGCGATCGGTTTCTTCGGGGCGGGTGAGTTAAAGTTCGACCCGATCGCGCCCGACAATTGCCCGGGCAGCATGGGTGCAACTGCGGCGGTTTTTTGTTTCAAAATTATTGTCAAAAAACATGAAATTTTTTGCCGAACTATCTCCGAAAAAATTCTTCGATATCTTCTCATTTTGGCGGAGCAATCGCACCTCATCTCGACCGTGGAAACGCCGTTATTTTGTCCGCCGATTCCGTCGGAGCCGTGGATTGACAGAGTTGCCCGGACTCGCGGGATGCCGGTCTGTTCCCTTGACTGATCGATACACGATAGCTCTCGATGGTCAACGTGCAACCGGATGAGCGGAGTCAACGATTTGGGTTTCATTCCATCGGGGGAGGCCTTCGATTGGAAATGTTTTGCCATAATAAAATTGCAGGTGTAACAATGATATTGAATACTCCGCTATCAATTGATGGGTCGCGATCGCCGGCGATTGTGGCATGATATTTGCCCGCCCAGCCCGAGCGCGATCGCGTTTCGGCTTGCCCAGCTACCCAAGATTTCGGCCGTCTATTTTATGATTTGATTTGTTTTAAAACTTCTCTTAAACTTTTGTCGTCAACCGGCGATCGAGACGGGCTGACCCCCGAAAGTAATTTTTTGTCTGTCACTCGATTGATTAACACAAACCGATTAGGAGTCGCACCATGACCACCTCCGTAATTCCCACCACCCGAGCGCAACTGGCCCTGCGAGTTTCTCCGGGCGACGAAATCCAAACCGTCAACAGAGTTATTTTAATTTTTCCGGCCGAACCCCTCCCCGACAAATTCGAGACCTTCCCCGACTCCCTCTCCAACCTGTTGCCGGCATCCGACGGCATCGGCGACACCCTCCCGGGCGAAGGGGGCGCCACCCTTTTTGTCCCCGACGAACCGGCCTTTGAAGCCACCATCGAGGACGGCGATGAAACGGTACTCGTGGTGCGATCGGGTGGCGAAGGGGGGGGATTCCAAACCCTCCTAGGACAAGAAACGGGGACACTGCAAACCAATCCGGACGGTTCCTTCACATTTGTCCCCGAAAATGGAACCGACCCCGGCACGGACCCCGGCACGGACCCCGGCACGGACCCCGGCACGGACCCCGGCACGGACCCCGGCACGGACCCCGGCACAGACCCCGGCACAGACCCCGGCACGGACCCCGGCACGAACGCAGACAACCAACCCCCCATCGCCAACGATGATTTCGTCACCACCGACCAGGGACAGGACACCTTTTTCGACGTCCTCCTCAACGACACCGACGCGGACGGAGACAGCCTCAGCATCGAAAACTTCACCACCACCGCCAACGGCACCCTGATCTTCAACGGTGCCGGCATCTTCACCTATCAACCCGACGAAGACTTCTTCGGGACCGACGGCTTCAGCTACAGCGTCACCGACGGCACCGACACCGATTTAGCCCAAGTCGTGATCAACGTCCAACAGACCGACAGACCCACCATCATCGAAGGAATCGGCAAAGGAACCGACGCCGACGACTCCATCATCGGCTCCTCCGGCGATGACGTCATCAGCGGTTTGCAGGGCAACGACACCATCTTCGGCCTAGCCGGAAATGACCAACTCCAGGGCGACGAAGGCAACGACCTCCTGTTCGGCAACCCCGACAACGACACCCTCGACGGCGGACTCGGCAACGATACCGCCTACGGCGGCAAACAAAACGACATCCTGATCGGTTTTGACGGCAACGACGCCCTGTTCGGCAACCTCGGCCTCGACACCCTCATCGGGGGCATCGGCGCCGATTCCATGTACGGCGGACAGGGCAACGACTGCCTCAGAGGCGGAGCCGATAACGACACAATTTTCGGCGATAAAGACAACGATATCCTCTGGGGCGACGAAGGCAATGATGTCGTCTACGGCGGCGCCGAAGGCGACCTGATCTTCGGCAACGACGGCGCCGATTCCCTATTCGGCAACCTCGGCAACGATACCGTCTTCGCCGGTACCGGCTCCGATACCGTCCTCGGCGGTCTAGATAACGACCAAATCGCCGGAGAAGTCGGCGACGACCTCCTCTCCGGCGACGTCGGCGCCGACACCCTCACCGGTGGCTCCGGCATCGATACCTTCGTCGTCGCCGAAGGGGCCGGCGGCGGCAGCATCGAAGAAGCCGACGTCATCAACGACTTTGCCACCGGAGTCGATAAAATCGGCCTGACCGGAAACTTGACCTTCGAGCAACTCAGCATCACCCAAAGCGAAGAAAATGCCGGTGATACAATCATTCAAAACGGCAGTGCCGGAGAATTCCTCGCCGTCCTCGTTGGCATCGATAGCAATACTCTCACTCAATCCGATTTCGTCCGCGTTGCGGGCTTTCCCACCCCTCCCACACCCACACCAACGCCCACGCCCACGCCCACTCCTCCGACACCGACACCGACTCCCACACCGACTCCCACTCCCACTCCCACTCCGACACCCACGCCCACACCGACTCCCACTCCCACTCCCACTCCGACACCCACACCCACACCCCCCATCCCCACACCGCCACCGCCCGTCAACCAGCCGCCCAATGCGGTGGATGACAATGTGAGGCGTACCCTGGACCAGCCCGTCACCTTCGACGTCCTCGAAAACGACAGCGACCCCGAAGACGAGCCCATCAGTGTCGTGGAATTTACCCGCACCACGGGAGGCGATTTACTCCAAAGCCCGGACGACATCACCGGCGGGACCTTTACTTACACCCCCGACACCGGCTTTTTGGGAACGGACACCTTCACCTACACCGTCGCCGACGGCAGCGGCAACACCGCCCAAGCCACCGTCACCATCCGGGTGAATCAACCCCCCGAGTTGATCGTCAACCGAGGCATCGTCGTGCTCGCCAACGACCAACAAACCATCACTGTTAATAACCTATTCGCCGAAGATCCGGACAATCCCCCGACGGAGGTGTTCTATCAGGTGATCCGAGAACCCGAAGACGGAACCCTACAGCAACTCGGCGGTGTCACCCAACGCATTCGCACCGGGGATACCTTTACCCAAGAAAACATCAATGTCGGCTCGATTTTATACAACTCGGGGAGAAATGCCGGAGGCGATGATTTTCTATTCCTGTTAACCGACAATGTTGCCACCCAACCCCAGGAAGCCTTCAGCATCTCCGTCGTCGATAACATCATCCCGGGAACCGAAGAAGATGACAATCTCTCCGGCAGCGGCTTGAGCGAACAAATCCGAGGATTCGACGGCAACGACACCCTCATCGGTTTGGGCAACCGAGATATCCTAGAAGGAGATGCCGGAAACGATTCCCTGGAAGGGGGCACCGGCAACGATGTCCTCGATGGCGGAGAAGGGGACGATAGCCTCATAGGTCAAGAAGGCAATGACTCAATATTTGGAGGCACCGGAAACGACTCCATTGATGGTGGCGCCGGAATTAACAGTCTGTTTGGCGAAGCCGGAAACGATACCATTATTGGGGGCGATGATGGCAATCTGTTGAGTGGTGGCGACAATGATGACTCAATGATTTCGGGACTCGGCAACGATACCCAACTCGGGGGCAGTGGTAATGACACCATGATTGCCAATGCCGGGGATGATCAACTGTTTGGAGAAGCCGGCGAAGATCTGCTCTTGGGTGGTGTCGGTCGTGATCTGCTCCAAGGTGGAGAAGACAACGATACCCTAGATGGTGGAGACAATGATGATAGCCTTTTTGGCGGCCAGGGTAATGACTTGCTGCAAGCGGGTGCGGGTGATGACAGCCTCTTTGCCGGCTTGGGTAACGATACCGTCGAGGGGGGTATCGGCGACGAAAGTATCTTCGGCGAAGGCGGAAATGATTCCATCGTCGGTGAAGCGGGCAACGACACGATCTTTGCCGGTAGCGGGGAAGATCAGGTGTTCGGCGGCGGCGACAACGATCTGATCTTTGCCGATAGCGGTAATGATACCGTTTTTGGCGGTCTTGGAGATGATACGATCGCCGGAGGGGGAGGCTCCGACCAACTCACCGGAAATGTCGGCAATGATGTTTTCTACTATCTCGCCCCGGGTGAAGGGGTCGATCGCATTGCCGATTTTGACGAACTCGGCGACGATCGCTTTTTATTCTTGACCGGAACCAACAATTTCGAGGGCTTAGTCCCCACCGTTGGCACCGATGCCCAACCCCTTCAAAGCATCATTATCACGAATATCGGCTCGGAAGGAGATGACATCACCGGACGACAACTGATCATCTTCCAAGACACTTTTGATAATATCCAAGCGGTCAACGCGGCTCTCAAAAATCAGAGGGGTTCCAGCGATGCTTCAGCCCTAATTGTTTACCGCAACAACCTCGCCTATACCGGCTTCTCTGGGAACTACGTTCTCGCCTTCGATCCCAATTTGGCGGACGACAGTTTGCCCGCTTTTGACCTGGGAATTCTCACGTCAATCGACCCGTCTACGGACAACATCAGTACCATCATCGGCTCTGATGATTTCATCATCATCTAGCTGAAAATTTTGAGAAGGAGCAGGGGTAAAAAATCAAGGATCATATTGATTACCCCCTCCCCGCTTCTGTTCCCCAACCCATTGTCGATCGCTTTTAAGGAGTCCAATCATGACAGGTGTTAATATCGGCACCACTTCGGCTATCGTATCGCGCCGGATTCTTCCGAGTAATACACTCCTGCCGACCAATGACATTGAATTGATTTTTCCAGCCGACCCCATCCCCAATAAATTCCAAACGTTTGAAGGGGTGATCGGGGATACGGTTGGCGGCGCCAATGGTACGATTATTTTCATTCCCGACGACCCATTATTGCAAGCCGTTTCTGTCGCGACCAGTTCCATCGTTTACTTAGAACAAACGGAGGGGGGACTGCAAACTCTCGATGGAGAAACGGGCGAAACTTTGCGGGGCGGCACCGGAGAAATTTTATTTCAGCCCGAGGGATTTGAATTTCCCGAACCCGAACCCGAACCCGAACCCCAACCCGAACCCGAACCCGAACCCGAACCCGAACCCGTCGAACCGACTCCAGACGATGGCACGGACGACGGCACGGACGATGGCACGGACGATGGCACGGACCCCCCACCGGAAGTGCAAATTATTACCATACCAGGTGCTGGAATTGGCACGGAGGAAGCCGATACAATTCTAGGCAGTGATTTTGACAACGATATCTCTGCTTTGGGTGGCGATGACATCGTTTTGGGTTTGGCGGGTAACGACATTCTCCGAGGTGATGATGGCAACGATTCAATCAATGGAAATTTGGGGAATGATGCCCTTCAAGGAGGAAGTGGAGATGATTGCCTGCGAGGGGGTCAAGGCGACGATTTGATTTTTGGCGATGGCGATAATGATCTGATATTTGGTGACAAAGATGCTGATACGCTGCTGGGCGGAACGGGTGTTGACTCCATGTATGGCGGTCAAAGTAATGACAGTTTGCGCGGGGGCGAAGGTGATGATTTAATATTTGGAGACAAGGGAAGCGATACGTTATTTGGGGATGCGGGAAATGATACGATAACCGGAGGTGACGAAGCAGATTTCTTGTTTGGAAATACGGGAAATGATTTGCTCAGTGGGGAGGTTGGCGACGACCAGCTTTTTGGCGGACAGGGGGATGATTGTCTGGCTGGGGGGTTGGATAATGATGTGCTATTTGGTGATGTCGGTAATGATAGTCTATTCGGAGGTGATGGAGACGATCAACTCTTTGGCAATACGGGCAGCGATTTCCTGAGTGGCGATATCGGCAATGACGAATTGTTTGGAGGTCAGGGCGATGATATCTTGCTGGGGGGACGGGGCGGCGATCGCCTGCGGGGAGATGCCGGAAATGACCTGCTATCGGGCGATCGCGGTGTGGATACCCTCACGGGGGGGGACGGCAACGATATCTTCAGTGTGGGACTGGTCCTCAGCCAGTCGGAGGAAGGAAGCGGCAGCGTCATCATCGGCACGACTGGGGGGACGTCCGTGGACTTCGCAGATCTCATTACCGATTTTGATGTCGGTATCGACAAAATTGGACTGACGGGGGGCCTCACCTTCGCCGACCTGGATATTCGTCCCGGCGAGGGGGCGAGTGCCGGGGATACCGTTCTCATCGATCGCAATACGGGCGAATTTTTGGCTGTTCTGGTCAACGTGGACAGCGATCTGCTCGACGAAGCTGATTTTGTCATCGACCCGAATGCGCCTCTACCACCCGACCCGACAGATCCCACAGATCCCACAGATCCAACAGATCCGACAGATCCCACAGATCCGACAGATCCGACGGACCCGACAGATCCAACAGATCCGACAGATCCAACAGATCCGATCACCCCACCCGTTCCGACACCTCCCCCACCTCCTACACCCATTCCGCCGGATGTGGAACCGCGAGCGGAAAGTGATAATTTTACTATCCGAGAGAACAGTGCGCTGACAATCGATGAGTCAACCCTGTTGGAGAATGACACTCCCGGCATAGCCGGAGATGTACTCGCCGTGTCCGACGTTCCCACGACCACCGATCGCGGGGGGAGTTTGGAGGATAATGGATCGTCTCTGATCTACACGCCACCCGCCGATTTTGTCGGGACGGACAGTTTTGTTTATACAGTCACGGACAGTAACGCCCAGACCGGGACGGCGACCGTTTTAATTAATGTGGAGTCGGTGAATGAAGCGCCGGTGGTGGATCTCAACGGGACGATGGCGGGGGGCGATGTCAGCACCACGTTTACCGAAGGGGGTTCGGCCGTGTCCATCGGGGCGATCGGTAGCCTCAGCATCACCGACGGAGACGGGGATGATATCGTTTCGGCCACGGTGACGTTGAGCAATACCGCCAACGGAACCGAAGAGGGGCTATCAATCAATGGTGCCCTGCCGAGCGGTATCACGGCGACGAGTTACGATCCAGATACGGGGGTCTTGCTGTTGAGCGGACGGGCGCCGGCGGCTTCCTATGAAGATGCGATCGCCCGGATCGAATACAACAACACTTCCATCGCGCCGGGGACAGGCGATCGCCAGATGACAATTGTCGCCAGCGACGGCATAGAAGACAGCGATCCGGCCACCGTCACCATCGACATGATTCCGGTCAACGATGCGCCCAGCAACGCCGTCCCGGATGCCCAAACCACCGACGGTGAGACTCCCGTGGTATTTAGTGAAGTGAATAATAACGCGATCGCCATTGCCGACCCGGACGCCGGAACCGAAGCCGTCGAAGTCATCCTAAGTGCCACCAGTGGCACCCTGACATCGGGAACAAATACAGAAGGGGTCGAAATCAGCGGAACGGCCACAGAAACCCTGATTCTAACTGGTGCGATCGGATCAATTAACCGCGCCTTGGACGGTTTGACATTCACCCCGTCGGGGGGATTTAATACCCAGTCGGGTTTGTTAGAAATTACCACCAACGACCAAGGCAACACCGGGGAAGGAGGTCCATTGACGGCAACAGATGCGATCGCGATCGAAGCCCTCAACGAACCTCCCGTCGCCACTGCCGACACAATTGATGTGTTGCTGAATACTGCGGCAACCATCACTGCGGATGAGCTATTAAGTAATGATAGCGATCCCAACGAGGACGTTCTCACCTTGACTGAGGTGAATAATGCCATCAACGGCACCGTCGAACTAAATGGGGATGGCAATGTCGTATTTACCCCCGACATCGACTTTACCGGAGAAGCCAGTTTTGATTACACCGTCAGCGATGACGAGGGGGAAACGGACACGGCCACCGTCACCGTTTCCGTGACATCCCTCCCGGAGGCGGTAGACGACAGCAACAGCACCGCAGCGGATACGCCTCTGGATGTCAACGCCGCCTCGGGTGTCTTGAGCAATGATAGCGACGTGGATGGCGATAATTTTACAGTCGTCGCCTTCGAGAGTACCAGTTCCCTGGGGGCGGATGTGACGGTGAATGCCGATGGTAGCTACACCTACGATCCCGCGACGGCGACCAGTTTGATCGCCCTGACGGAAGGGGAAGAGGTCGTCGATACCTTTACTTACACCGTTGAAGATGAGAACTCAAATCAGGCCACTGCTACCGTCAGCGTCACGGTGACTGGGGTGAACGATCCTCCCGAAGCGGTGGATGATAGCAACAGCATCAATGCCGATACGGTATTAGCCGTCAATGC
>NZ_JAYFER010000505.1:0-623 GCF_055795065.1 Lyngbya sp. CCY1209 | reverse complement strand
AGGAAACCTTCACTCCCGGCGCCGATTCTAGCAGCGGAAGTGCCAGTGCGATCGCATCTTCCAACGAGGCGGAAACCGCAGCCACAGCCACCGCCGGAGATGCGGAAACGGACAGTTCGGAAACAGAAGAAACCGAGACTTCCGTCGAAACTGAAACTGAAACCAGTTCCGAAGATATGGATAATGGCAATAGCGAAACCGGCAGCAGCAGTTCCGCTTCTTCCAACTCCTTTGTAGACGAAACGGGGGCGGGAAGCAGCGGCGAATCCACCGCCACTTCGGGAGAGGGAGAAACCAGCACCAGCAGCGAGGAAACCTTCACTCCCGGTGCCACTTCCAGCAGTGGAAATGCCGAGGCGATCGCATCTTCGGATGAGGCGGATACCGAAGCGGAAGCTACCGCCGGAGACGCGGAAACGGACAGTTCGGAAACAGAAGAAACCGAGACTTCCATCGAAACTGAAATGGAAGAGAGTCCATCAGATACCGACAATAGCGAGGGCGAAAATACGGGTGCGATCGCATCTTCCAACGAGGCGGAAACCGCAGCCACAGCCACTGCCGGAGATGCGGAAACAGAAGAAAGTTCCGCAGATCTAGAAAATACGGAAAGTTCGGATATC
>NZ_JAYFER010000504.1:0-1216 GCF_055795065.1 Lyngbya sp. CCY1209 | reverse complement strand
TTGGGCATCGCTTTTGGTCGGATATTGTCGGCAAAATTAATGTCATAATTCTGCCAAATTGGCAACAGTTTCGAGAAAGTTTCGATTAAATTAAAGACAGAAAAGGGAAATTCCCGAATCCATTCACTCAATCAACTAACTGGAGGGAAACCATGAAGATTTCCGACCTCAATCATATCGCCACCATTTCCGAAGAATCCAACGTCGCCGGTGGATACGGATACTACGGACGTACTTTTTACGAAAACGACTACATCAATTTTGATGTGTATGGAGACACCTTTATTTTTACACACATCGATGGCAATACCGCTCAAATTGATGGCGGTGCTGTTGCTTACGGTTCGGACACCTATACCAAGGTTGCCGGTTCGACGTTTACTGTCGAAGGCCATACCTCACAATCCAGTTTGTTTGCCATCTCCGTGAGCGACTAAAGCGGTTTTTTCTGAACGAGTGCATCGTTTTATGTGAAACCTAAGAGGGACTCCTCTATCCGACGAGTTCCTCTGCTTGTTAGTGTCTAATTTCTGTTTTTGTCGTTGGTTACATCAAGTTATACCATGAGTAAATTGACTTCGAGTTCAGTTCTGGATATTTGCGACATAGACTTTAACGAAGAACTGTCAAATCCCAACCGAGTCCAAGGTGGGGTTTATGCAACGACCGATTCTTTTGCATGGGCTTATACTGATGTAGCTCTTGCCGGAGCAAATGCGATAGCCGTGGGTGATTATACTGCAACTACAGCTAATGCATATACATCGGTTTATAACGAAGATAATTTTTCCGAGAGTTTTGCGTCCTCTAATGCTACGGCTCTAGCCATTTCGGGAGACAGTCAGGCAAGTTCCTTTTCGGATGACTGGGCTATTTTTGGCTCCTTCTCTAACTGAATAATTGTCCGGTTTTTCCCTTTTCTTATCTCCCTTCCAAAAAAAAGTTAAAACTTTTATCAAAATATTTGTATAAAGTAATGCGTTGGTATTTGTCTCATGTCTCAAGATTCAAATTCCCCGACAATTAATCAGTCATCTGGGAGCGGAGCCATCGTCAGTTCTATTTCCTTTGTAGACGAAACGGGGGCGGGAAGCAGCAGCGAATCCACCGCCACCTCGGGAGAGGGAGAAACCAGCACCAGCAGCGAGGAAACCTTCACTCCCGGCGCCGATTCTAGCAGCGGAAGTGCCAGTGCGATCGCATCTTCCAACGAGGC
>NZ_JAYFER010000503.1:0-16469 GCF_055795065.1 Lyngbya sp. CCY1209 | reverse complement strand
GCGACTGAAGTCGCCGTTCGTTTTTCATCCACGCTTTAAAAAGACGTGGCTTTCAAACTCTCGTCCTTCTCTCGTAAGTTTCTTCCACCTGGTAGCGAACCCGCGGCGCCACCTGTTCGAGTCGCTCCCCGGACACCTGGGTGGCAATTTCGGCTATTTTTTGCTGTTCCCAATGGTGGTATCGATTCGCCAGGGTCGAGGAGAGAAAAAATCCCCCCGTCAAAATTGCGATAATCAAAATTATATGGGGAAACCGTTGTACCCAAATCCAATAGGATTTCAGTTGGACTCCCATTTTCTGACCCGACCAGGTTAAAAGTGCCAGGGCGATTAAGAGTGCCAAAATGGCGATCGCGAATATCAAACCCAACTTGACCGCATTCGAGCCGAATGCCATCAACTCTTCCGGGTGCGTCAAATCCGGCAAATTCGGAATGCCGCCGAACCTATAATCCATTCCGCCAACTCCGGCTCCATCAAATTTTGATATTGACCCGCTACAGTTTTTTTCCCATTATTTCGGGATATTATCGCTCCAAAATGGTATAACTGCCGAAAATTTTGAGGGTTTCGGTGTGGGTTTTCAATTCCTCCAGAGCCGATCGCACCGACTCGTCATCCGTGTCCGCCTCGATATCGATAAAAAAGAGATAATCCCCCAGCGATCGCTTCGTGGGACGGGATTCGATCCGGCTCAAATTGATGCCGCGCTTGGCGAACACCTGCAACGGCTTCACCAAGGCTCCCGGCACGTTCGCCGGGACGCCGAAGGCCAGGGAGGTGTGATTTCCCCCGTGCAGCGGTTGCAAACTCACCACCCAAAACCGCGTGCAGTTGTCCGGGTAGTCGTTGATGGGGTGGGCCAAAATCGGCAATTCGTACAGTTCGGCGGCCCGCCGGGATGCGATCGCCCCGGCGCTGGGTTCGTGAAGGTGTTGGAGCGCCTCGGTGGTGGAATTGGTCGCGATGGCCTGGGCGTCCGGCAGAAACTTGTCCAGCCAACCCTGACACTGCGCCAACGCCTGGGGGTGGGAATACACCGTCCGAATTTCCGGCAATTTTTGAGCCCGAGACAGAAAGGCGTGGGAAATGGGTAACACGAGGGCCTGCTGAATGCGGATCGCGTCCAACTGCCACAGGGTATCGAGGGTCATTGTCACACTGCCCTCGATGGAATTTTCCACCGGGACCACCCCCAAATTCACGTCCCCCCGCGCCACAGCCTGCAACGTTTGGGTGATGCTCGGGTAGGGGCACAGCAGGGGTTGAGTCCCCGCCGTCCGGGTCAAATGGTCGGCGTAAACCAGAGCTGCCGCCTCGGCGTAGGTTCCCGGCGGTCCCAAGTGGGCGATCGAAGTTGTCATATCGGAAATTGAGTGACGTCGAATTGAGTTCATCTCCGCCCCCTCCCGTTGCAATTCTTTACATGATTCTCAGGAGAGCGGCCAGTATCATGGAACAATTATCCACCCGATTGACCCGTCAGAGGGAATAAAATGCCCGGGGTCGCCCCCGATCGCACGAGAAATGGTTAATTTTTGTTAACCTAGTTTAAGAACTGTTGATTTTTTTCGTTTCTTATGTTATCTCGATTCACGGCGTCTCAATCTGTCGAAATTGTCGTACCCGACCAAAAAATTCCCATCCAGCACTACCTCCGCCAGCCCAGACGCTTGGTGAATGCCCTGGCCGACTCGTCCCGGCTCGAACAGTTGGACGCGGACTGTTTTCGGCTGAAAATGCGCCCCCTGTCGTTCATGAGCCTGACCATTCAGCCCACGGTGGACATGAAAGTATCGGCCCTCGCCAACGGGACGGTGAGATTGCGATCGCTCGAGTGCGAAATTCGCGGGGTCGAATACATCAACCGGCGCTTTTCGCTGAACCTGGCGGGGAGATTAGCCCCCTACACGCTCGACGGCGTGACCCGTCTGAGGGGGAAGGCCGATTTGGAGGTACTGGTGGAAGTCCCGCCCCCGATCGGATTCACCCCCAAACCCATCCTGGAAACCACGGGTAACGGCCTGCTCAAAAGCGTCCTGATGACGATCAAACAGCGGTTGATGCACAACCTCCTCTCCGACTACCGCCGCTGGGCCTCCGAACAGTCCGAGGCGCAAGTCGCCGAACAGACCCAACCCGTCGGCGAACAAACAGTTTAATATGGCGCCGAGCCTGGGGAAAGTGAAAAGTGAAAAGTGAAAAGTGAAAAGTGAAAAGGGATTAATTCCCTACACCCTACACCCTACACCCTACACCCTAGATTCCGAGGGGCAAAGATAGCTGACAGGGGGCAAAGGACATCCGGTGGTGGAAGCTCGGACCGTAGGTTTGCAGGGCTTCCCGGTGCCGTTTCGTGCCGTAGCCTTTATTTCGGGCCAGGTCGTATTGGGGGTAGATGCGATCGAGGCGGACGATGAGGGCATCCCGCCACACTTTCGCCACGATACTCGCCGCGGCGATCGCGGTATGGTAGCCGTCTCCCCCCACGATCGCCTCCTGGGGGATGCGGAGTTCCGGGATGAGCCGGTTGCCGTCCACCAGGCAGCGGTGAGGGGTCGGGTCGAGTTTGAGGACCGACCGCCGCATTGCCAGCAGGGTTCCTTGCAGGATATTCAGGCGGTCGATTTCCCGGGCTCGGGCCCAGCCGATTTTGCAGTCCACCGCCTTCGCCCGGATCAGGCCGGCCAGCCGATCGCGATCGCGGACCCCCAATTTTTTGCTGTCCCGCACCCCTGCGGCGGCCAGTTCCGCCGCCGCCCCATCCGACAGGATGACGGCGGCGGCCACCACCGGGCCGAATAACGCCCCCCGCCCCACCTCGTCCACCCCGGCGACGAAAATCTGGGGATCGGCGGTGGGGGGGAGATTTGACGCCCGAGTGTCCATCACTCCGAAACGGCGGAAGACCGACGGCGACGGCGCCGGACGATAGGAGTCCGCCCTTCGTCCTCCGCGTCTTCCTCCGAGTCGTCCAGATCGGCCTCATCGTCCCCATTCGAGGACAGTTCGGACTCTTCCATTTCCTCCGCGTCTTCCTCATCCTCGAAATCCGGGGAGAGATCCTCGACGGGTTCGGCCTCCGGTTCCGGTTCAGCCTCCGGTGCGGCGATCGCGGCGGCGGAAGTCGCGGCGGCCGGGACGGGGGCGGGGGTCGCTTCTTCTACCGTTTCCTGCTCCTCTTCCAAAATGGTCGAGAGCGGTTTGGGCGTTTCCCCCGGCATACGAACCGTCACGA
Organism: Lyngbya sp. CCY1209; assembly: GCF_055795065.1. Classification (NCBI taxonomy): domain Bacteria; kingdom Bacillati; phylum Cyanobacteriota; class Cyanophyceae; order Oscillatoriales; family Microcoleaceae; genus Lyngbya; species Lyngbya sp. CCY1209. The sequence continues at coordinate 13,231 of NZ_JAYFER010000503.1, read as the reverse complement.
TCGCATTTCTGGCACTCTTCACCGGCTGATTCGACAGCAGCAGCGGCGAAATTCCCATCAGAGCATACACATCCTGCTCGTCTCCGGTCATCTCCACCGCCACCACTTCTTGGGGTTCCGGCACCGGCTTCATCGTTTCCGACTTGGGCGATCGCACCCGTTCGGCCAAACCGGGACGGCTCGGCCCGGTTTCGGAAGTCCCCGCCTCCGATCGCGTCTCGTTGTATCCGCCGCCCGAGTTCACCCGCAGACTTGCCCGGGGAGACTCCTCATCCCGGACCAGCGGTTCCATATCCCCGATCCGGCGACGGCGTCGGCGGCGGATGTTGCTACCACCCCCGATATCCTGATAGCTGGGATGGTTGAGCAATTCCAATTCCGGAAACGTCCCGCCCGACTCCATCTCGGCGGTCGCCCCCTCGCTTTCCTCCCGGTAAGCCGGTTCCGCCGGTTTCGGGATGCGGCTGTCCTGGGGCGGGGCAATGCGGGCGCCCCCGTCGAGGGAGGGAGAAGGCGAAGGCACGACCGTTTTGGGGCCGATCACCACCCGTTCCGGCACCTCTCCCGCCTCCGCTTCCGACTCTCCCGGCAGTTGGACCAGGTGCCCCAACCCGCTACAGGTGGGACAGTTGCGGCCGAAGAGTTCGTAAATATTTTGACCTTGGCGTTTCCGGGTCAACTCCACCAACCCCAACTCCGACAGTTGGGCGATCTGGGGCCGCGCCTTGTCCGCCTTGAGCACCTTATTAAAATGTTCGAGAACCTGCAGTTGGTCGCGGCGGGAGTCCATGTCGATAAAATCGACGATGATCACCCCGGCAATATTCCGTAGCCGCAGTTGACGGGCGATTTCCGTGGCGGCTTCACAGTTCGTCCACAGCACCGTTTCCCGGGAGGTGGCCGATCGCGTAAACGAACCGGAGTTGACGTCGATCACGGTCAACGCTTCCGTCGGTTCGATGATAATGTACCCCCCCGAGGGCAGATCCACCCTCGGCCGCAGGGCCTCCCGGACCGCCGCATTCACCCGGAAATACTCCAAAATCGGGATGCGCTCCCGGTGGTGGTCGATCAAAATCCCCTGGCGGTTGTTCCCGACGCTCCAGTTGATCAGGTGCTGTTTGACCCGCTTCACGCCATCCCCGGAGTCCACGACGATGCGGTTGACTTCGGTGCTGTACATATCCCGCAGCACCCGCTGGATGAAGTCGTTGTCGCGGTTGAGCAGAGCCGGGGGCCGGGTGGAATTGGCCTCCTGCTGGATTTCCTCCCACTGTTTCTGCAGGGTTTCCAGGTCTTCCAAAATGGCGTCTTCCGCCATCCCCTCCGCTTCCGTGCGGACCAACAGGCCCATCCCCGACGGTTTGATCAAAATCGCCAGGGCCCGGAGGCGGTTGCGCTCACTTTCGGAGCGGATGCGGCGGGAGAGGTTCACCCCCCGGCCGTAGGGCATCAACACCAGGTAGCGCCCGGGGAGGGTGATGTTTCCGGTCAGCCGCGGCCCTTTGGTGCCCGTGGGTTCTTTCATGATCTGGACGAGCACTTTTTGCTGCGGCATCAGCAGTTCGGTGATGGAACCGGAAGACCGCTTCAACCGCAGGGGGCCGAGGTCGGAAACATGGATGAATCCGTTCCGTTCCGGGTCGCCGATGTTGACGAAGGCCGCGTCGATCCCCGGAAGGACGTTTTCGACGATTCCCAGATAAATATCGCTGACCTGGTGATTTCCGGTCGCGACAACCAGTTCTTGAATTTGATCTTCTGAAAAAACGGCAGCGATCCGATGCTGCTCGGCAATAATGATTTGCTTTGACATTGAATTTCCTCAAAACTTTGCAACACTTGAGGCAGCTACGCTGCGTGTACCTCTGATGTTGACTAGAATCGATCGTCGGTTTGCTGGCGTCCGGAATTCGGTCTGAATTTTAGAAAACAGGTTGACCGCAACTCGGGACGATCCGGTTTTCCCAGTACGGACGGTTTGCTTTCCCGCTTTTACCACCATCGCCAACTTCTGAATCGGGCGTCCGGAAACCGAGTTTCGGCTCCCATTCCACCCAACTTTGACGTCAGTTTCCTTCGGACAATATCGCCCGCTCTGGCACCGGATTCCAAAATTTCTATTGTTGCCATAATTTTGATGTCCGAGCCGTGGAGGACGGCTTGGGATTTGCCGACTCAATCGGTCAGACCGTATCAACAAGATGACCCGTTCCAACACCGCGTTCAAGTTGTCGTGAAAACCCGAACCGAGAATTTGCGAATTTTGCGATCTCCTGCCGTTGTTTGAATCCGTGTTTTCGATTCTGAATGATTTGACGATCGCTAAAATTCGACTATCCCATCTGCCGATCACCACAAACATTTCCATTGGGAAAGAATTTGATGTCCGGCGAGAAAATGAATCGTGCTGGCACAGACGGCTGTCGAACTGCGGGCGGTCGGCGAATTTCCCCGACCCGGACGATCTGGCGATCGCGTTGATCCGCCGAAAGCCCGTCGCCTCTGGGATTTTTTGCACCAATCCGGTTAGAAATCGAACGGGTGCACGCAGCGGTGGCTCTCACGTCGGTTCAAAGCCTCAACTGCCGGTTCGACTTGCTGAGAACCCGATCGTTTCCCCATCTAAAATCGGGAAAATTCCAAATTTTTCTGGAAGTTGGAGCCGGACAAAAATCAATTCGGAACAAGCCAATTGCATTCCCAGGCACAATTTAAAGTTCCCGAAGTTGGGATTCCAAAATCGACCCGCCACCCTTGACAACCCTTCGAGCCCGGGTTCGATGGGGTTGGAAAGTCCTGCTTCACCGGCTCACGCCTCGACGGCTCGGACAAACCGCTCCGTCTCCGGTCAGAACGCCTCTGCAGGCCATTTGTTTGATGTCCGCAATGGACTCCACTGCAGACATGAGGCGAGAATCAAAATTCTCTCAAGAAAACGCCGATTTCCAGTCAATCCCGCAATTCACCCCGCCCGGGTTTTTGGGTGTTCCGAACCTCGACCTCCGGTCAATGAAAGACCCTCACGAGTTCAGTCACGGGAACTGCTTCACTATCGCCGAGACCCCCAGGGTCAAGCAGGGCATTACGACGATCTGAGTCGGACGGTTATCTTTGCTCTGCAACATTTCCCCGGCCGGGCTTGTCGGTGCCAGTCAAGTGACTGTCGGCAACGCCCGAGCAACTTTAGCTGAGGACGCTCAAGCTCAAGTTGCTTTGATGTTAAATTCTATAATAACATCCCCGCAAAGACAAACTGCGATCGGCAATTTAGGGCGGAGGGGCTCAGGAGGCGGAGGGGCTCCCTGAGCTCAGGGAGCTCAGGAGGCAGAGGGAGAAACCCCTACACCCTACACCCTACACCCGAATTGACTCGGGCCCCATGAATCGATAATTATCAATTATCCATGATCAATTATCCATTATTCCCCCAGCCACAGGTTTTGTCGGTGGATCGAACTCAGTTGCAATTCGCGATCGCCGGCCCGTTCGATCATATCGATCGCCTGTTCCGGCCGCAGTTGCGTCCCGTCGTTGCGGCAGGTCCCCACATAACGCAGCGTCGCCCCGCCTGCGGTGTCCGCCGAAATGACTTCCAACGTCAACAACTGTTCCCGCAGGTTGATCGTGCGAATCTTGCCGGATTTGGTCGTTTTCTCCCAGAGGATTTCGGTTTGCTCCAACACCTGCCGCACCCAGGTTTCCCAGTCCTCGCGGGTCGCCGGACCGCCGTTGACCGCCGCGCCGATGACATACTCGGCCCGGTCCAACACTTGGGACACCGAGGGGGACTTCACGTCCACCGCCTCCACCCGGTAGATGGGCAACTCTTCCGGCAGGCAGGCGGCCAATTTTTGCCGAAAGATGTCGATATCGATCGCCTCGGCCATGTCGAAATCGGCGATTTCCCCGCTGCTGGTGGTTCCCAAGGGCAGGGCGTTGGCGGGGGAAATGCGGGGTTTGGGGTGGTATCCCCCGGTAAAGGAAATGGGCAAATCCGCACGGCGGACGGCGCGATCGAAGGCTTTCATCAAATCCAGGTGTCCCAATAACGCCAGTTCCCCCAGCTTGCCGAACCACACCCGCAGCCGCTGCACCCGGTGGGAGGGGGGGGTGAAGTGGCCGGCAAATTCGGGGATGGGGAGGGGCGCGATCGCGATATTGTGGCCCAGATCCGGCCCGCACACCCCGCAGTGGGAACAGGCATCGAAGGAACAGTCGGGAACCGTCGCGGCTTCCAAAGCCTTCTGCAAGTCCTCTTTGAGCCAATTTTTATCGATGCCGGTGTTGATGTGATCCCAGGGCAGGGGTTGGTCTAGAAGCGCCTGGGTGGCTGCTTCCCCCTCTGCGGGACGGTCCATCACGTTCCATTCCCCGGCTTCCACCTGGCGATATTTCCAACTCAACCCGGACTCCTCGATCGCCTGCGCCCAAGCACCGAAGGCCCGATCCAGACTCTCCCACCAGGCGTCCATGCCGGCGCCCAATTCCCAGGCGCGGCGCACCACCGGCCCCAGACGGCGATCGCCCCGGCCGACAAAATCCTCCATTGCGGAAATTCGGAAATCGGTGAAATTGACTTTCACGCCCTTCATCCGCCGAAATTCGCCCCGCAGCAACTCCTGTTTTCGCTCAAATTCCGTCGTCGAGACGGAGTGCCACTGAAAGGGGGTGTGGGGTTTGGGGGTGAAGTTGGAGATGGTCAAATTCACGTTCAGGCGTTTGCGTCCCGACGCCTGACATTGCCGCTGCAGCCACCGCACGGTTTCCGCGATGCCGATGACGTCTGCGTCGGTTTCCCCCGGCAGTCCGATCATGAAATAGAGTTTCACCTTATCCCAACCTTGCTCGAAGGCGGTTTTCACCCCCCGCAGCAGTTCTTCGTTGGTGAGGCCTTTATTGACCACGTCCCGCATCCGCTGGGTTCCGGCTTCCGGGGCGAAGGTGAGGCTGCTGGTGCGGATGCCGCCGATGATGTTGGCGATATTTTCGTCGAAGCGATCGACCCGCTGGCTGGGGAGGGACAGGGTGATGTTGCTCTCCCGCAGGCGATTTTTGATTTCCATCCCCACCGCCGGCAGGGCCAGGTAGTCGGAACAACTCAGGGACAGCAGGGAAAATTCGTTGTATCCGGTTTCTTTCATTCCCCTTTCGATGGTTTCCACGATCGCCTCCGGTTCCACGTCCCGGGCTGGCCGGGTCAGCATCCCCGGCTGACAGAAGCGGCAGCCCCGGGTGCAGCCCCGCCTGACTTCCACGGTGAGGCGATCGTGGACCGTCTGGACGTAGGGGACGACCCCGATGGAATAGGCTGGCATGGGGGTGGCGACGCGCCGCAGGATGGTTTTGGGGACGTCGGGGCGGTTGGGGTGCACGGACCCGTCCGGGGCCATGTTGTAAAATCGGGGGACGTAGACGCCGGGAATTTGGGCTAAATCTAAGAGCAATTCTTCCCGACTCAATCCGGCGACTTTCCCCTCTTCGAGAATTAACCCGATTTCGGGGAGCAGTTCTTCGCCGTCCCCGAGGGCGATGAAGTCGAAAAAGTCGGCGTAGGGTTCGGGGTTGGAGGTGGCGGTTTGGCCGCCGGCGAAGATCAGGGGCCATTTGTTCTCGGCTGGTTGGCGATCGCGCCAGGTGAGGGGAATTCCCGCCAAATCCAGCATTTCTAAAATATTGGTGGCCCCGAGTTCGTAGCTGAGGCTGAAGCCGAGGATGTCGAATTCGGTCAGGGGGCGGCGGGATTCGACGGCGAACAGGGGGATGCCGGTGGACCGCAGCTTTTCGCTCAGGTCGGGGGCGGGGAGGTAGGCGCGATCGCAGAGCTGTCGGGGCCCGGCGTTGATGATATTGTAAAGAATGAAATGTCCCAAATTGGATGCCCCCACTTCGTAAATTTCGGGGTAGGTGAGCGCCCAGCGGACGCGGGCGGATTCCCAGGGTTTGTGTTGGGCACCCAATTCGTTGCCCAAATAGCGGGCGGGTTGGTTGATGTCGGGCGTGATTAACGTTTCAATTGCGACTGCCACGTTCGATCTTTCCTCCAATAATTCCGTCATGTCGGCTGACTTGACCTGCAAAATCGGCTCAATCTTCTGTTCTCGGTCGTCGGGGATGCTCACGAAATCGCACCGGGAATCTACCGTCCCAGGCTGCATTTGATGGGATACCGCACCCCACCGAGTCTGTCTCTGAATTTAGCACATTTACGGCTCGGGTATATCGGAATGGGGCGATCGCGGTCGGGTTGGGAAGAGAAAATGGAATCGATCGCTCGATTTTTTCGGTCGCGATCGCCCGCCAAAACGGGCCGGAAATTCGGGACTTGATCCGACCCGACCGACGATCATTATGATCGCCTTTTTTGTCGATTTTTTGGGCTTTTTAAAAAGGCTGTGAGAACCGGGGAAGTCGGGGGGTGAAGAGGCCGTGGACGCCCGGAATATTTGAAAATCCCAAAACCTCCCAATCATGGACTCTTAAGCTTTGCCGATTGCCCAAAGCTCACTGCCGATTGTTATTAAATCTCGGGCTTGGGGGGCCAGCCTTGTGCCCCCACAATCCCCGCACCCCCATTCCAGATCTCGCGACCGAAGAGAAGGTTAAATTTTTATTAACTTACCGAGTCGAGTTGTCCTCGGGATGAGATAATTTTATTTGTATAAGAAAATACAGAAAAAATTCTCTTGTAGGCTGGTCAATTGAGGTGGCTCCTCATCCCCCCGCCTCCCATAATGGGGGGACGGGTTGGGTTTGTTCGGTTTGAGATCGGATGCCTCCGATGAGGGCAAAAATGCGATCGAGATCACTTGAAATTTGTATTTGAGATCACCAGTCAGAACTGGCATTCAGTGGAGAATTAACATAAGTTGAGTTCCTTGACTACTCATGGCAGCGACCAATGCGATCCGACAATTGGTATCCAAAGCCCTTTACTTTAGATGCCTCACGCCCGAAATTGAAAACGGAATCAATTCTGAATTGGCTCGGCTGGGTTACATTTCAGATGTGGATTACGAAGCGTTAGAATTGTTGATGGACGAAATGGATGCCGGACGGATTCGACTGATTCCCAGTTCATAACTGGACGGGCAAGTTGATGCGGGCGACAGGTTAACTGTGGCAAAATTGGGTTGGAATTGAATCCAAAACGCGACGATTTATTGACTGCAATTTTTTGAGATATCTTTTCACGAGACTTTTTGATTGGGCGATCTACGAAAATCCCGGAGTTTTTGATTAAGTTCTGAACGCAATTCACTCAACGCTACCTGGTGTTTTGATATAATCTTCAAGCCCACGCCCAATCAAGTTCTGTAACTGAGAATGCAGTTTGCCAAACGTCTGGAAAAAATCCCCCCTTACCTTTTTGCCGAAATTGACCGGAAACGCCTGGAATTGATCGCCAAAGGGGCGGATATTATCAACATCGGGGTCGGCGATCCGGACCAACCGACGCCCGATCGCATCCTGCAGGCGATGCACGAGGCGATCGCCGATCCGTCCAACCACAATTACCCGCCCTACCGGGGACTGCCGGAATTTCGGCAAGCCGCGATCGCCTGGATGGAAGGGCGGTTCGGCGTTTCGGGGTTGAATCCGGACACCGAGGTGGTTTCGTCCATCGGTTCCAAGGAAGCCATCCACAACACGGCTTTGGCATTTGTCGAACCCGGGGATATCGTTTTGATTTCCGATCCGGGCTATCCGGTGTATCGCACGTCCACGCTATTTGCCGGGGGCGAACCCTATCCGATTCCGTTGAGGGCAGAAAATGGATTTTTGCCGGATTGGGAACGGATTCCGGAACCAGTGGCTCGGCGGGCGAAGCTGCTGTGGGTGAACTACCCCAACAATCCGACGGGCGCGATCGCCAGTTTAGAAGATTTTACCAAAATGGTCGAATTTTGTCGAGCCTTCGACATTTTGCTCTGTCACGACAACGCCTATTCGGAGGTGTCCTACGACGGCTATCGGGCGCCGAGCGTGTTGCAGGTTCCGGGGGCGAAAGATATCGCGATCGAGTTCCACAGCCTGTCCAAATCCTACAATATGACGGGGTGGCGGATCGGATTTGTGGCGGGAAATGAAATGGGCATTCGCGGGTTATCTCAGGTGAAAACAAACGTGGATTCCGGGGTATTTAAAGCCATTCAGCGGGCGGCGATCGCGGCTTTTTCGATGCCGGAATCAGAGCGGCGGGCGGCGAATGAAGTCTATCAAAAGCGGCGGGATCTGGTGGTTTCTGGGCTGCGATCGCTGGGCTGGACGATTGAACCGCCGAAGGCGACACTGTACGTTTGGGTTCCCGTCCCGCCCCCCTACACTTCCCAAGAATTTGCGACGTTGCTGCTGGACAAATGCGGTGTCGTCGTCCCCCCGGGAAACGGCTACGGCGCGGCGGGAGAGGGTTTTTTTAGAATTGCGTTGACAACGGAAGACGACCGGATTCGACAGGCGATCGCGCGGCTCGAAACCGCCGGAATTCGCTATAATTAGTTCAAATAGTGCAATGTGAAATAATTCGGTCAAACTTGACGAACTCTAAGCCCCCAGAATTGGGGGTTTGGGGGCGAGAAGTGACTCAATCTCTAAGCCCCCAGAATTGGGGGTTTGGGGGCGAGAAGTTGCTCAATTATTTCGGATGCCATACCTGCCCGGATAGTTCGCAGAGAGGATGATTCGATGGCCGTAACGCTGAATTTACCCAAAACATGGAAAATCAGTCCGGATCAGTTTGAAGAATTGGCGCAAATCAATCAAGATTTGAGGTTGGAATTGACGGCTGAGGGGGAATTGATTATCATGCCACCGACGGGGGGAGAAACGGGTTATCAAAATTTTGAATTGAACGGGCAAATTTGGTGGTGGAATCGCCAAAATTATTTGGGGAAAGCCTTCGATTCTTCCACCGGATTTCGCTTGCCAAATGGGGCGACTCGCTCCCCGGATGTCAGTTGGATTACGATCGCAAGATGGAACGAACTGCCCCCGAAAACCCGCAAAAAATTGTTGCCCCTCTGCCCCGATTTTGCCGTCGAATTGGTTTCGGAAACGGATACAATTCAGGAGACTAGAGAGAAAATGCGGGAGTATTTAGAGAACGGGTTGCGTCTGGGTTGGTTGATCGATCCGAAAAGCCGGACAGTGGAGATTTATCGTCCCACACGAGACGTTGAAGTTTTAAATTCTCCTACCCATTTATCCGGGGAAGATGTGTTGCCGGATTTGGTCGTAAGTTTGGCAGAAATTTGGGATTAAATTAAACCCAATAGTTCGCAGAGAGGATGATTCGATGGCCGTAACGCTGAATTTACCCAAAACATGGAAACTTAGTCCAGACCAGTTTGAAGAATTGGCGGACATCAATCAAGATTTGAGGTTAGAATTGACGGCTGAGGGGGAATTGATTATCATGCCGCCGACGGGGGGAGAAACGGGTTCCAGAAACTTTGAACTTTATATCGAGTTGGGGATTTGGAACCGTCAAAATCGGTTGGGAAAAGGGTTCGATTCTTCCACCGGATTTCGCTTGCCCAACGGGGCGACTCGCTCCCCGGATGTCAGTTGGATTACAATGGAAAGATGGAATGAATTGCCCCCGAAAACCCGCAAAAAATTGTTACCCCTCTGTCCCGATTTTGCCGTTGAATTAGTTTCGGAAACGGATGCAATTCAGGACACCCGAGAGAAAATGCGGGAGTATTTGGAGAACGGGTTGCGTCTGGGTTGGTTGCTCGATCCGAAAACCCGGACGGTGGAGATTTATCGTCCCACACGAGACGTTGAAGTTTTAAATTCTCCTACCCATTTATCCGGGGAAAATGTGCTGCCCGGTTTTGTCGTCAGTTTGGCAGAAATTTGGGATTGAATTTTGTCAGTCCACTTTCCCGTTGGAAACCCGGAATCTCGGGAACGCGATCGCGATCGCATCAGTCAACGTCCATAGGGTGCGGTTCCCGGAACTTACGGTAGAAGATTAAACTAGGTGTTATGAGTTGAGTTGGCAAAGATCGGATCGAGCTCAGTCGATCGACTCGACCCATTATGGAGGTATCCCGTTGATGAAGGTCAAATTTTTATGTTGGCTGGGCGTTCTCAGTGCGATCGCGGCCCCCCTCGCCACGGTCGCGGCACCCCCGCCATTGTCCCGTCCGTCCGTTCCGGCGATGGAATTGGCGCTGGAATTTCCCCCTGGCCCGAATCGTGGCAGTCCCGAATCGACGGCCGGCGGCGGCACCCGGGGAGAGTCGGACGATTTCCGGACGGCCAAAACGACTTGCAGCGAGAGTGCATCTCGCCTCACGGCCCTGTTACCGGTCGGATATGATGCCTTAAAGACCGCCTCCCCCAATCCGACATTTTTCCTGTACGTCCCGAAAACCGAGGCAAAAACGGCGGAATTTACGGTGGTTGACAGCCGAGGAGGCGATGTCTATGTGGACACCTTCGCCATTCCCGGTGACGGCGGCATCGTGCGAATCGAACTTCCCGAAACCGTCTCCCTGGAGGTGGGCCAAACCTACATCTGGCAGTTTTCCATGCTGTGCGACCCCAATCAGCGGGCCTCGGACGAGTCGGTGCAGGGGGCCATCGAACGGGTGGAACTCGACTCCGAACGCCAAACCCAAATTGAAGCGGAAACCGATCCCCTCGAAAGGGCCCAGTTGTACGCCGAAAAGCAGATCTGGCCCGAAACGGTGGCGATCGCGTTAGAACTGCGGGAAACCAATCCGGAAGTGTGGGAACAACTGATGGAATCTGTGGAGTTGACAGACATCGCCTCCGAACCGATGGCTCCCTGCTGTGGAACTGAAACTCGGGAAACCGTGAGTTCGGAAGATAACGAATCCTAACTGATGTGGACGGTTTTCAAACAACGACTGTGGAATTGGCGGGGCGTGGTCATCACCACGCCTTCGATCGCGATCGCGGTGATTTTATTGCGGCTGACGGGGATTTTGCAACCCCTGGAGTGGTCGGTTTACAACCAATATATGCGCTGGCGTCCGCCTCAGCCTCGGGATGACCGGATCGCGATCGTGGGCATCGACGAAGAAGACCTCAAATTTATCCAACAGGGTTACGTCCCGGACGGCGTTTATTTCGAGTTGCTGCGACGGCTGATCGCCATGAAACCCCGGGCGATCGGATTGGATATTTATCGCGATTTGCCCTTTGAGCCCGGACACGCCCAACTGGTGAGAATTTTTGAAAATACCGACAATTTGATCGGCATCGAAAAGGCGATCGGGGACGAATCCTTCGAGAAGGTCGCGCCGCCCCCCGTCCTGAAAGAAAAAGGGCAGGTGGGCGCCAACGATCTGATCGTCGATCCGGACAATACCCTGCGGCGGGCACTGCTGTATTTTCAGGGGGATAACGGAGAAGAAACCGTCTACAGTTTTGCCGTCCATCTCGCCTTCAAATATCTGGCGGAGGAACCGGATTTTCAGGTTGAAGTTGTGGAGGGGACGGACAATTGGTGGAAATTTGGACAGGTGATTTTTACCCCCTTTGAAGAGAATGATGGGGGTTACATCCGGGCCGACGATCGCGGCTATCAAGTGCTGCTCAACTATCGGGGGCCGAGGGAACATTTCGAGATCGTTTCCATGCGAGATATTTTTGAAGAGCGGGTGTCTTCCGACTGGGGGCGCGATCGCATTATCCTCATCGGTTCGGTGGGGGAAAGCATGAAAGATCTCTTTTCTACCCCCTACACCCTCTCGCCCAAACAGCGGATGACGGGTGTCGAAATTCACGCCAATATTGTCAGCCAAATTATCGCCGCCGCCCTCGACGACCGCCCCCTCATCAAAACCGCGCCGGAAGCGATCGAATGGCTGTGGATTTTCCTGTGGTCTGGTATCGGTGCCGCCCTCACCTGGAGACTCCGGGATGCCACAAAAGTCCGAAAATTTCTATTCAAACGATTGATGATTTCCCTCCTCGCCGGCGGTATTTTGATGGGATTTACCTTCGCCGCTTTCGTGGGCGGATGGTGGCTGCCCGTCGTCCCACCCGCCCTCGCGCTGACGGGTTCGGTGGTCGCCATTACCGCCTACGTCGCCCGCACTGCTTCGGACATTCGCAGGACGTTCGGCCGCTACCTCAGCAATGAAATTGTCGCTACCCTCCTCGAACACCCGGAGGGCTTGAAAATGGGCGGGGAACGGCGCAGAATCACGATTTTGACCTCGGATTTGCGGGGTTTTACGGCTCTTTCTGAGCGCCTCCCCCCTGAAGAAGTGGTGCAGGTTCTTAACTTTTATTTGTCCTATATGGCGGATGTGATTACCAGCTATCAAGGCACGATTGACGAGTTCATGGGGGACGGGATTTTGGTCTTATTTGGAGCCCCCACTTTGCGGGAAGATGATGCGGAACGGGCGATCGCCTGTGCGGTGGCGATGCAGTTGGCGATGGTGAAAGTCAACGAACAGATGCAAGCCTGGGAATTGTCGCCGCTGGAAATGGGCATCGGCATTAATACCGGGGAAGTGGTCGTCGGCAATTTGGGTTCGGAAAAACGCACGAAATACGGCGTCGTCGGCAGTCAAGTGAATCTCACTTACCGGATCGAATCCTATACGACGGGGGGACAAATTATCATTTCGGAAGAAACGTTACAAGATGCGGGGGAGAATCTGATCGAAATCGAGAGTAAAAAGTTGGTGCAGCCCAAGGGTGTGAAACATCCGATCGCCATCTACGAAGTCGCCGGCATCGGCGGAAAGTACAATTTATTTATGCCCAAAGAGGCGGAGATTTTTTATCCGCTATCCCAGCCGATTTCTTTGCAATACACGGTTTTAGAAGGGAAGCACGTCGGGGAAAACCTATTTTCCGGGCGGCTGTTGAAACTCTCCGATCGCGGCGCGTTAATCGGGGCAGAGGAGGGGACGGATTCCCAGCCTATCGTGTTGACGAATATCAAAATTAATCTCAAGTCTTCGGATTCTGAAATTGGCGAAGATATTTATGCAAAAGTTTTGGAAAAAAAGGCGGATCAGGGAAAGTTTTACATCCGGTTTACGTCCCGTCCGCCGGCTGTGGAGGCGAAGTTGAATGAGGTTTATGGTATGATTAAGGGTTGAAAATCCCCCCCAGCCCCCATCCCCCCCAGCCCCCCTTTGTAAGGGGGGAGAATGAAGAATCCCCCCCGGCCCCCCTTTGAAAGGGGGGAGAATAAAGAATCCCCCCCGGCCCCCCTTTGAAAGGGGGGAGA
>NZ_JAYFER010000502.1:0-26490 GCF_055795065.1 Lyngbya sp. CCY1209 | reverse complement strand
TGTGATGCGGCGGGTGAAGCTGTCCCAACAGAAGCGCGATCGCACCGGATATTGACTCCTGTAACTCAGCCGGCGCTCCATTACATATTTTTAAAAAATTGTCAAGTGCGGATAACCGAACGCTTTGTTCCGTTAAACCGAACGGCGATTCCTGCTAAACTCACGCTCTTCGTGTAGCACGGGCATCTTGCCTGTATAATCGAGAGCGTCGCACCCATCCTGTCAACCCCCAGCGCTCATGGCCCCATCGGAATCGCTGACGACACCCGTTGTTTTGATTATCTTCCGGCGTCCGGACACGACGCGGAGGGTGTTTGACGTGATTCGGCGGGTGAAGCCGTCCCAACTGCTGGTGATTGCCGACGGCCCGAGGGCGGGCGATGCGGCGGAGGCCCGAAAGTGTGCCCAAACGCGGCGGATTGTCGGGGGGGTGGATTGGGATTGTCGGGTGTTGACGAACTATTCCGATGTCAATTTGGGCTGCAAGGAGCGGGTTTCCAGCGGGTTGGATTGGGTGTTTGGGTTGGTGGAGGAGGCGATTATTTTGGAGGATGATTGCATTCCCGACCCGAGTTTTTTTTGGTTTTGTCAGGAGTTGTTGGAACGGTATCGGGATGATGGCCGGGTGATGCAGATTATCGGAGAAAATACCCACGGTTATAAATCTCCAGAGTACAGTTATTTTTTTTCGTGCTACAGTTTTTACTGTGGTTGGGCAACTTGGCGGAGAGCTTGGCAGTTGTATGATGGCAGTTTAAAGCTGTGGCCGGAACTTCGGAAAACGAGCTGGCTCAAGGATCTGCTTCAGTCCGAACGAGCTACGAAATACTGGGAAACAATATTCGATCTGATTTATAATGGCTTTAATTCGTGGGGATGGGCTTGGAGTTTTGCGTGCTTTGCCAATCGAGGGCTTTCGGTCAACTCGAATTATAATTTGATTACTAATATTGGTTTCGGCTCCGAAGCGGCTCACACGACCTGGGAAGTCGATGAAATTGCCAACTTGCCAACAGAATCCGTGGGCTTTCCTTTAAAACATCCACCTTCGGTTGAACGCGATTTTCGGGCAGAACACATTATCGACAAGCATCGATTGAGTGGAAGGAAGTATTTTCACGGACTCAGAAATCGCGCAATAGATAGTTTGAAAAATCAAGAACATGAAGAAGCAGTCCGGTTATTTGAACAGTGCATTAGTTTCAGGCCAGATCTGTTGGGATTGCTTTATGGAAAGGCTGTTGCGTTGGGGAAGAGTGGAAAACAAGCCGAGGCGATCGCCACCTTGAACCACTTGTTGTCTCGTGTTCCCCGGCATCGGAAAGCAAATCTACTTCTGCAAACGCTTGAAAATCCGTTTTTTGAAAGTCAGTTGGCAAATCAAACTGTTTCTTTGCAAGATTTGATTTTGGAAGAACAAGACTTCGGCTGTTCTATTCCCAAATCTGTTTTTTTAGAATCTCCCACAAAATCAAACCAGTTATTGATTTGGGGTATGGATGGTCGGAGCGCCAATTCGATGTCCAATTTAATCAAAAATTATACGGATAAGTTTTCGGTTAATTTTCCCGGTTCAAGTCTGCAAAATCCGGAAATCCCCATCTTTAAAATTGGGGATCGGGTCAAAATGATTGTCGTCATCAAAAATCCGATCGCATCTAATATCATGTTTTTGTTGCGACAGATGAACGGGTGTTATTCAGAACTTTCTGAGGGCCAGATAGAGGGATTGGATTGGAAAAAACTGTGTGTCAATTTGGTCAATTCAGATCCGCTTTGTGCCATCAAATGGTTGGATGATAAATTGAAAAATGACCTTCAGTTTGATGCTTACTCATCTCCTTTTTCGATTTTAGGGTGGAAGACTTATCTCCGTCAAAATCATCACGTTTTGATTTTACAAGATGAAATCAGTCCGTCTGAAAAAGAAAGGATCGTTTCGATGTTTTTGGGGGTCGAAAGTTTGAGATGGGGCGACGAGTCTGATGAGATGCAAGTTGTGTCAGTGATGAAAAATATGAAGTTGCCCGACAAATATTTGGAAGCGTGTTTGAATTCCAAGTTTACCCGGCATTTTTTCACCGCCAGTCAAATCGAGAAAATTTATCTTTTGTTTACGGGAGGATAAACAATGCTGAACACGGGGGCGCTTTGGTGGGGTTGGTTTTTGAGATAAGATGGTCGGATTGCCAATTGCTAAATAAAATTACAGGAAACGGGAAATGGATTGTTCGGACAAGCTAAAGGATAAAATTAAAACCCATGAGGCGATCGTGTCAGTTGTGGGATTGGGGTATGTCGGCTTACCTTTTGCCGTCGAAAAGGCAAAGGTTGGGTTTCGGGTGATGGGCATCGAGCAGAGCCCGGCCCGGGCCGAACAAGTGAACCGGAGTCAGAATTATATCGGGGATGTCAAGGATGAAGAGTTAAAGTTGGTGGTCGGCGAGGGAAAGTTAACAGCTTTTACTGATTTCGATCGGGTATCGGAAGCGGATGTGATCGTGATCTGCGTGCCGACACCGCTGACGAAAAATTTGACACCCAATTTGAGTTATATCGAGAGTGTGACGGCGGAAGTTGCCAAGCGTTTGCGGCCCGGACAACTCATTACGCTGGAGTCTACGACCTATCCGGGGACGACAGATGAGGTGATGAAGCCGATTTTGGAGCAAGTGAGCGGACTCGAACAGGGGAAAGATTTTTTTCTCGCCTACTCTCCCGAAAGGGTCGATCCCGGCAACAAGCGATATACAACTCGGAATACGAATAAAGTTGTGGGGGCTTCCGATCCGCTCTCTTTAGAAATTGCAATTTTATTTTATCAACAGACGATCCTTCACGTCGTTCCGGTCGGCAGTGCCAAGGCGGCCGAGTTGGTCAAGGTTTTTGAAAATACGTTTAGGGCGGTCAACATTGCGTTGGTTAACGAGTTGGCCATCTTGTGCGATCGCTTGGAGTTGAATGTCTGGGAAGTGTTGGATGCGGCGAATACCAAGCCCTTTGGCATCATGCCCTTTTATCCGGGGCCGGGGGTGGGCGGCCACTGCATTCCCCTCGACCCCCACTATTTGGAGTGGAAGGCTAAGGAATTTAATTTCAATACCCACTTTATTGCATTGGCGGGAGAGATCAATCGCAAGATGCCGCAGTTTGTCCGGGAGAAAACTTGGCGCGTTCTGAATCAGAGGGGGATTGCACCCAGTCGGGCGAAGATCCTCGTGGTGGGAGCGGCTTATAAAAAAGACTTGGGAGACTGGCGGGAGTCGCCGGCCGTTGAGGTGATCGAGTTTTTGTTGAAAGATGGGGTCGAGGTGGTGTACCATGACCCTTATGTTGCCGATCTGCCCGTCGGCGGCCATGAGTTGTCTTCGGTGGACTTGACGGATGAAACAATTGCAGACGCAGATTTGGTGTTAATTGCAACCGATCATACTCGGATTGATTATGTCAATTTGGTGGAGAAGGCCCGTGCCGTTCTCGATACTCGGGGTGTGACTCGACATTTGGACTGCAATCAGGAAAAGGTGATTTTACTGTGACTCAGGTAATTGTTGTTGGTGCGGGCAAGTGGGGGCGAAACTTGGCTCGAAATTTTCACGAGTTGGGGGCGTTGGCGGGCGTTGTGGAAGTCAACCCCAGCTTGCGGGAAGAGGTGGCCGCCACTTATCCGGGGATGTCGATTTATGAAGATTATCAGCAAGCCCTGACGACGGATGTGCCGGCGTTGGTTTTGGCGACCCCCGCCCCGAGTCACTATGAGTTGGCGATGATGGCTTTGGAGGCGGGCAAGGATGTGTTTGTGGAAAAGCCGATGACGCTGCGAACCGATGAGGCGCGGCATTTGGCGACGTTTGCGGATAGGGAATCTCGAATTTTGATGGTGGGTCATTTGCTGCTGTATCAGCCCGCCATCGATTGGATGCGAGATTATTTGGCGACGGGCAAGGCGGGAAATGTGCTGCACGTGGCGACTCGACGGCTCAAGTTGGGTCGGGTGCGGCGCGAGGAAAATGTTTGGTGGTCGTTTGCCCCCCATGATGTTTCGGTGATTTTGGAGTTGTTGGGAAAACCGCAGTTGCAGGGGGTGGCGGCGGGCGGTCACGCCATGTTGCAGCCCGGGGTCGAGGATAACGTCCACGTCGATCTGAATTTTGCCGGGGGCCAGACGGCCCACGTCCACTGTTCTTGGTATTGGCCGGTGTTGGCTCGGGATACGGTGGTGATTGGGGACCGGCAGATGTTGGTTTACGACGAGGTGTTGCAAAAAATCACGATTTATGATAAGGGGGTTGATGGGGATTTGAATAATCGAGATGATGGCAGCGAGGTGGTGGAAGTGGCGGATTCTCAGCCGTTGAGGATCGAGTGTCAGCATTTCTTGGACTGCGTGAAAAGTCGGCGGCGTCCCCTGTCGGACGGTTGGAATGGGGTGGCCGTGGTGGAAATTTTGGACAAGGCGACGGAGTTGTTGAATGGCTGATTATTTTGTCCACGAGTCGGCTTGTGTGGACGAGGGTGCCGATGTGGGGGCGGGAACTAAAATCTGGCATTTTTGTCATATAATGGGCAAGGCTAAGATCGGCCGGAATTGTTCCTTTGGGCAAAATGTTTTCGTGGCTAACAATGTGGCGATCGGGAATGGGTGCAAAATTCAGAATAACGTTTCTCTCTATGAGGGGGTGATTCTAGAAGATTATGTGTTTTGTGGCCCTAGTATGGTGTTTACTAATATTAAAACCCCCCGTTCTGAGTTTCCCCGCAATACCAGTGATGATTATTTAACGACTGTAATTAAACGGGGGGCGAGTATTGGGGCGAATGCCACGATTGTTTGCGGAATAACGCTGCATGAGTGCGCTTTTGTTGCTGCGGGGGCGGTGGTGACGAAGGATGTTCCGGCTTACGGGATGGTGGCGGGAGTACCTGCAAAACTCATCGGTTGGATGAGCGCCTACGGGGATGTGTTGGAGTTTGATGCTGAGGGGTACGCCGTTGATTCGATTGGCGTGAAATATCGAAAGATTTCGGCTGTGGAAATTGAACAAGTTTAGAGTGAGGAGATTTGTTTAAAATGAGTCAGACTAAGATTCCTGTTTTGGATTTAAAACCACAATACGAAAGTATTAAGGGGGAGATTCAGGCGGCTATCAATCGGGTGATTGAGTCGAGTCAATTTATTATGGGGCCTGATGTTAAGGAATTTGAACGGGAGGTGGCGGCTTATCTGGGGGTTAAGTATGCCATTGGGGTGAATTCCGGTACGGATGCCTTGGTGATTGGTTTGCGGGCTGCGGGAATTGGAGAAGGGGATGAGGTGATTACCACTCCTTTTTCTTTTTTTGCGACGGCGGAATCGATTAATAACGTCGGGGCGAAGGTGGTGTTTGCTGATATTGACGGGAGTACCTACAACATTGACCCCCAGCAGATTCGGGATAAGATTACTTCTCGGACTAAGGCGATTATGCCTGTGCATTTGTATGGACAACCTGCGGCGATGGGACAAATTAGGGAGATTGCCCAGGAACATGGTTTAAAGGTGATTGAGGATTGCGCCCAGTCTTTTGGGGCGAGGTATGCGGGTCAGTGTCAGTTGGATTGTGTTTGTCAGGAACAGACACGGGAGGCGATTAGTGGTAAGGCGACGGGTACGATTGGTGATGTGGGGGCTTTTTCCTTTTTCCCGTCTAAGAATTTGGGGGGTTATGGTGATGGGGGGATGATTGTCACCGATGATGAGTGGGTGGCTGAGGTGGCTCGGATGCTGCGAATTCATGGAGCGAAGAAAAAGTATCATAATGAGGTTGTGGGGTATAATTCCCGGTTGGATACGATTCAGGCGGCGGTGTTGCGGGTGAAGCTGCACTATATTGATAAGTGGAATCAGGGTCGGCGTCGGGTGGCTGAGGTGTATAATCGGTTATTGGCGGATGTGGAGGGTGTGGTGACTCCGGGTTTGGCTGAGGGTCATGTGTTTCATCAGTACACGGTTCGGGTGACTGGCGGAAAGCGCGATGGGTTGAAGGCGTATTTGGCAGAGCAGGGGATTGGGACTATGATCTATTATCCTGTGCCACAGGATCAGTTACCTGTTTATAAAGGTCAATATGAGGCTTGTCCGGTGAGCGATTTGGCGGCGCAGGAGGTGTTGAGTTTACCGATTTGGCCGGAGTTGGAGGAGGAAGTGATTGAGAAGGTGGTTGGTGTATTGAGAGAAGGATTAGATTAAGATGCAATCGGGTTCGAGAAACTGAGGAAGATGTAAAATGCTTGTTTTTTCATTCAATTTAAAATATTGATCTCATATGTCTCAAAAGCGTTTGAGCAAAAAAGCCAATCAACTCAGGTGGCAAGGTTAATTTGATGAAGCGGTTCTGATTTTATGAAAAAAGCTTTAAAACGAAAGCCAAATCTTGATACTTTAAATAATAGTTTTGATCGGCTTTTACATCAACTTGGTTCTTTTTACATTGCTATTTTTGTTCTCCAGAAAGCTGTAAAACTTTATCCCAACTGTTTTTGGCTTCGTTATAACTTGGGGAAAGTATATTTCAGGCAAAAACGCTTTGACGAAGCTATCAATTCTTTACAACAGGCGATTCATCTGAATTCTTTATCTCCAGAAGCTCAGAATAAACTAGGAGAAGTGTTATTAGAAAAAGGTGAAATCAGCCAGTCAATCACTTGTTTTCAGAAAGCCATTGCAATCAGCCCTCATTCAGCTTGGTATTATCAAAATCTTGGAAATGCCAAAGCTCAAATGGGAAGTTTTAATGAATCGAGATCATGTTACACACACGCTATTCAGATTAATCCCGATGAAGTTAAGCGTTACCATAATTCCTTATTCATTAAGCCATGCAGTTCAAAAGACATGGTTAAAAACCCTATTTTTATAGTCGGTTGTGGTCATAGTGGAACTTCAATTATGCTGGCGATTTTGAGTTCTCATCCCTCGCTTCACCCTATCCCTAAAGAAAGTAATCTTTTTATGAAAAGTGATTGTGAAATAAGAGCTACTCTTCATCAGTGGGATAGAAAATGTCGAGAAGTAGGCAAAAAGTGTTGGGTTGAAAAAACGCCCACCCACATCTTTCAGATTGGACAACTATCTTTATATAGACCAGAAGCGCAATTTATATTAATGCTAAGAGATGGCAGAGATGTTGCTTGTTCTTTGAAAGCAAGACAACCGAATGGTGTTTTCTCTACAATGGTTGACCGATGGATTTATGATAATTTAGCAGGTCTTCAATATTGGAATGATTATAGAGTGAAAGTAGTCAAATATGAAAGTTTAGTTGTCAATCCAGCAACAACTTTAAAAGATGTGTGTGAATTTTTACAAGAAGACTATACTTCAAGTATGCTTGATTATCATAAGACACCCAGGTTTTGGTACGGCGAGCAAATCCAAAAACCTGAAACTCATATTGGTCAAGCTGTACATACCCAATTGAGAAACTGGCAAATTAATCAGCCAATTTTTGATGGTAGAGGAAAGTGGAAAACAGAGATGAATGAACAAGAAAAGATTATATTTAAAGATAAAGCTCAAAAATATTTAGAACAATTTGGATATGTAGATGATGATAGTTGGTAACGTACCTGTTATGAGTAAATTCTGTCAATATAAGGAGAATCAATTATTAAGAATTGATATAAATTAATTTTATTAACATAGTCTAAGAATGGTAAATTGAAAATGATTTCAAACAGCATAATCAAAAAAGCAAGTGGTTTACAGCGACAAGGAGAGCTAACTTTGGCTCTTGACCTTTATTATAATATCATCAAAAGAAATCCCACGTTTTATTGGGCTTATATCAAAGTCGGAGAAATTTTAATTCTTCAAAACAAATTAGATGAAGCTATTAAAAATCTACTTCAAGCTATTGAGATTAACCCTAGTTCGACAACTGCTTCCTCTATGCTAGAACGAGCACGAGTAAAAAAAATGAGCAACATTAACGTCAGTGAAGAATTTCAGACGGACTACTATTGTGCAACGTTAGAAGAAGGTAAGGTTGTTTTTCGCAGTAAGCAAAGTTTAAAAAAGATTTGCCGTTTAGCCTCTTATGTATGCGAATATGCAACAATTTACAGAGTTTACTACGGAATAAAAGATTATTGGATAGAATTAGATACTACTGATAACCTTCAGGTAGGCGACACGATTGAAATTCGTAATGAATTTCAGTCTGGGCGGGCAAATTTTCCAGTGGTGCATACAGCTAATGTTGTTGAAATCGATCAAACCCGCATTCGTATTGATACCTTACCTAAAGAAAATGCGCTTTTGACAGAGAGAGGAGTGTTTATATGGAAGCGTGCTGTTGCGGAAATTACACAGTTTGAAAAAACTCAAGCTGATATTCTAGATGAGTCTTGTACCTGGATTATTAAAGGTCACAGTGATCAAATAGCTGTAAGCATAAAGTTTTCATTTGAGCATCACAGTCAAGAGGTTTCTGTTACCGCAAACAGGAAGTTTTTAAAGTCTCTTGATGTTATTAACGAGCGCCTTGTTTGGAATGACCTTCCTTCTTTATGCAAAGTTTATCGAAAAAACAGGAAAATCGACTCAAAAATATTTCAGCGTTACTATAATGTTGATAAACAAGGAGCATTATTTGGGGAAGGAAATGATGTGGGTTTGCATATTTATCATGTTCCCGAAATTTCTTCTTTAAGTGTATATCGTCCATCGGCTCAATTTAAGCTCAGGTCAATCAGTAAATTTTTCAACCCTCCTCACGATGTCTTCGCTGCGACTCCAGATATCCATCCAAAGTATTATGCGTCGGCAGTTAGTTACAATTTTGAAGATGTACAGTTTTCTTCTCAATTCGCTAGTGTCACCAAGGTCTGTGGACTAAAAATATGCTGGTATAACCTTGACTCAAAACCAAAATCAGTAACTGTATCCGTCAAGGAAGGGGAAGCAAAAATAACCTTTCAGTGCGCTTCTGATAGTGTTGTTGATAACTTTTACTTTGATCGAGTCTTTGAATGTGAAGAGTTATTTATTTCAGTCTCACCACACTCATATTCTGCAACTGGTGTTGGTAGGGTCTACATAAGGGTTGTTGACTTTATGGTTGACGGAGCAGATTTTGACTTGGCGGTAAATCTTGATGACTATAGAGATCATAGGTTTTACAATCATTTAGAACCAGAGTTACGGAAAGGTGTGATGGTTAACATTACTGAGAATCATTCAACAAGCCATCGAAATGACAAGGATGCAAGCATCTCACAGTTTTCGCTTCGACTTGGAAAACCGCCTGCAATACTTCCACGTTTAATGCATATACCCTTTTGCTCTGAGGCATTACTGCTTTGGACTGAACACGCAGATAGAACCTGTATCAATACTCATCGAGCTGCCTACTTTGGTCGCTCAGATATTATAGACGCGAAAGATGCTATTGGTGGTTTTGTCCGGTGGGGAATTCCTGTAACCAAATCTGTGTACTATGCGAATCCAAGTAAATTACCTTGTAGCAAAGCTTTTCCTTATACAACTTCGTCAATGCTCGATGATTTGTATTTTCAGGATTTCTGTTTTAAGTTAGCGAAGCTAGGTTATGAAATTTGCCCCCATGCACCTCAACCTGATAATGCTCTACCCAAGGCTGCAAAAGAAACTGTAGAATACTTTTCTGATAATTTTCAAAGCCAGACGTGGATCGATCATAGTCCCCTGGCAATTCATTGTGGTCTTTCAGGACAGGGTGCTAAACAACAATCCCCGTACTACATGGCAAAAATATGGAAGGACTTTGGATTTCAGTATTTTTGGCAAACTGGCTCTGAGGATATGACGGTAGATGAGGGGATTACAATTAATTCCCAGCAAATTCGCTTAGGAGACTGGTGTCATACACCGCTTTACTGGAGGCATTCGACAGAAACAGGTGATTTAATCTCGTGGATATCTACTCGTGGAGGTAGTTTAAAGGGATACTCAGAACAAGAGTTGGATTCATTAATCAATGAACACGGTGTCTGTATCAATCACACTTATCCAGGTGCCTTATATGAGAAACCATATTCTTTTTTACAGTACCTGAAAATTGCTGATGATGGAACTGCACGTTCAAGTGCATTTTTTGATACAGTTTTGAAACGCATTCACAATCGTATTTCTGAAGGGAAAATTCACGCAAGTACCATTGGTAAGATATTGGCTTACTGGGTTGCATTAGAACAAGTTGAAATTCTCTTTGATAGAGATGAAAAAACCATACTAAAAAATAATTCAAAGACTGATATAGAAGGGTTTACAATAGCTGTGGAGCAAGAATTTAATACCCCTAGCCATTCCAATTATGAAGTCAAAGTACGTCATGTGGGAAAAGATACATTGATATGTTTTACATTTAAAGCAGGTGGCATTGTAAAACTTCAGGAAGATACAGGCAAACTGGTCTTATTATTTGATGAGGAGGCAGATCAATGAAAAAAAACAACTTCATCCAACTATCTATTAATCATGTAGATAAAATCGAGAAGTGCGACATCTTGCAAAAAGATGAGTGGGTCTTTTTTGATGGTCACGTTGTTGAGGCAGGTTTAGATTATCGTGTTTATACAAACATCTCTAGTTCTAGAGCAGTGAAGCTTTCGATACTGGATGGAGCGATGGAGCTTGCTGCTATCTTGGAAATTGAGCTTGTCAACCCTCCCGAACGGATTG
This sequence comes from Lyngbya sp. CCY1209, assembly GCF_055795065.1. NCBI lineage: Bacteria > Bacillati > Cyanobacteriota > Cyanophyceae > Oscillatoriales > Microcoleaceae > Lyngbya > Lyngbya sp. CCY1209. The sequence goes on along the minus strand of NZ_JAYFER010000502.1, from coordinate 15,788 downwards.
AAGGGCAAAGTTGCAATCCTGAATATGGCACAAGCTATCAATCTATTGGGATTGTAACAATTCCTCAAGAAATGGCAGGTGGCATCTATTACATAGATGGCAAGTATGCTTTTTTTGTTTCGAGAACATTTGAACCTAATAATTTAACAGTTGTCGTTCCTTTGACAACTATGCATTTCTTTAACACTATGTTTGGGTACAATGCTTATACTCAATCTTATTTATCAGGAGAAAGGCGTCATCCTTTTTCTGCTCGCCGCCCCATAAGTACACCGATTGCAACAAAAAGTATGTGGATGGAAGGTTTCACTAAATGGAGTGTAGAAACTTTCACCGAAAAAAATAAAATTAGCTTTGTTGGTGATGATTGTCTCAGAGAACACCATGTTCTTAAGTTGTCTAAGCTAGTGATTATAATCGGTCGAAGCGAGTATTGGACAAGAAGAGCCAGAATAGGTTTAGATAATTTCATTCAGGCTGCTGGTTCTGCGATATTTTTGTCAGGAGAAACAATGTATGTTGAAGCAGAGTCAGTAAACTGTGGCGATCAATACCGAATTAAGTCTCCGAACAAACACTGGAAAGGGACGGGCGATGCTTATCCAGTTTTGAATTCCATCGGGCCTAATCCTTTTGATGGTGGTTTTTTAAATTATAAGCCCCATGAGTCCGATCCCGGATATGGTGATTTCACTATTCTTAATAACTCCAAACTATTTGATGGAACTGGACTCAAAGCGGGCGATAAGATTAGATTACCTAGCACCGCTTTTGATGGGATACCGATAGAAAAATACTCAGATGGAATTCCGGTTTTGGACAGAACGGCTCTTCGTTCGTTTTCGGAGTTCTACTTAATTGGATACTGCTGTGGAGAAAATTCTCCAAATGGAAAAATTGGGGCTTTTGCAGCTTTTAGAAAATCTTCAAAGAGTGGTTTATGTATTCACTTTGGCTCCATGTCTTGGACTGGGGCGCTAGGATTGGGTGGAGAAGGTTTAGATAGCGAAAAAGTTTCTCAAATCGTCAAAAATTCAGTTGGTCTATTGAGTAGCTCAGATAAAACTTGGTTTGATGAGGAATGCACAAGTAGCTTGAAAGCTGAATCATCAATTAATTCGGACGAGAGTAAATGTATTATTTGCGGTGCGCCTGTAGCTGATTTCAAGTTACACAAAGGGAAACCACGCTCTTGCCCCTCATGTGGTTCCAGCGAGCGCGTCCGCACGTTTGCTAAAGCCTATAATAGTGGTTTACTTAATGTCAACCTCAAGCACCAAAAAATGTTGTTAATTTCACCTTCTGGTAGCGAGCGCAGGTTTTTAGGCGCAATTGAAGGTTTATCAATAGACACCATAGATATAAGACCGCAGGTGAAACCCGATATTTTGGCTGATATTTGCGCCATGCCAGAGATTAATAGTGACACTTATGATGCTGTCTATGCAAGCTGTGTTTTGAACTGCGTTTATGACTTAAATGCTGCTTTATCAGAAATTCATCGCGTACTCAAGCCCAGTGGTGTGTTCTTGAATGTGGAAATGCTAAATCTAGGCCTAACAACCATAGAACGCACCGATGTTGAGCAAATCACAGAATATTATGGAAAAGATGCTTTTCAAGAATATCGTGTAGGTGGTTACAGATCTTTAGGCGAATTGGATTATCATCAAATACTTGGCAAATATTTTGATGTGGATATGGTTAATGTATTTGATGCTCCATACGAGAAAATACAACGGTGGCACTTATGTACAAAAGGAATGAAAAATTTGGCTTTACAGGAGCAAAGTACATGGGTAGAAATTAAAATTAATGAACATCATGAATCTAAAGCTAATGATTTACTTGCCAAGGAATACTTTAATATTTGGGAGACATATCCGATACAAAGGATGACGAACGAGATCGAAAATTCCTGGCTTCTTGAGTTGGTCAAACCAAATTCCAAATGCCTCGTTTTGGGTTCTGGGGGAGGAAGAGAATTGAAAGCTCTGCTTGGTTTAAAGTGTGACCTAACGGCAGTAGATATTTCCCCTCAGATGATATCAGTTGGACAAGATAGGTATGGAGACAGTACAATTCATTGGGTTTTGGGGAACATACATAGTTTACCTAATAATCTTCAGGATTTTGACTACGTTATCTGTTTGGGAGCAACCATTAATTATCTCAAGGACATTAATCTTGCTTTAAATAGAATATCTTCAGCGCTTTGTGTGGGTGGAACGCTAATTGTATCATCGATCAACAAAGAACATCCTGTTGAGATGAATGCAGTTACTCAATTGCCAAACCAAAGAGTCAGAAATTTGTACTCTACTGACGAAATACAAACTCTATTCAATCAATGTAATTTGAGTATAGCTGAAATTCGTGGCTATCGTTTTTTAGTCGATCTGTTACCACCAGAATGGAATCAGAATTTCCCAAACGCTAGTTCAGAAATTCAGAACTCTTTAACAGATTGTATAAAGCTAGAAAAGAGCTTGATCAATCTACTTCCATCAGATCGAGGTAAGTTCTTTTGGACAATTGCTCAACGTTCAAAATAGCAACCTATAAGTAAAATTAAATTTTTTTTAATTAAATTGAGTATTATTTCTATTTCAAAATCTATGGTTTTATAATATGAAAAATTATAATTTACTAGAGTTGGCTAAATATTACCAGAAATCAGGCAATTTAAACGAAGCAATCTCCTTGTATCGAAAAAACGCCAAGCTCAATTATAATAACCATTTATCACACCATCTATTAGCACAAGCTTTAGCTGAAAATAATGAATTAGATGAAGCTGTATATGAATTTGAGAAAGCTATTGAGCAAAACTCATCTACTATTGAATCTTATTTTGAGTTGGGAAAAGTGCTTTTCCAGCAAAAAAAATATGATCGTGCAAAATACAACTACCATCTGGCTCTGAAAATCGATCCTAAATTTGCTGAAGCTTATTACGAACTGGGTAGAGCTTTAGTACAACAAGCTAATTATTATGCAGCGATCGCCAGCTTAAAAAAAGCAATTAAATTTAACCCTAATCACCAATTAGCCTATGAGAGCTTAATTGATTGTCTGAATCAACAAAATCGTTTTGAAGAAGCTGAAACTTATCATACTCAATTGTTGAAATGGAAGAATAAGTCACCTGAAAATGTCAAGAGTGAGGAGAACAATAAGTCAGACAATTCCAATCAAACTCCTATAAATACTAGCAAATTAAGTTTTTTAGCTTTAATTAGGTATCACTGTGAGCATCATATAGAAATGTATAGATTGGCTCAAGGTAATAGTTCTGACTTTTATTACGAGGAAGTCGCTTATCATCCTATGGCAGAGGGCAAATATCTGTCTTGTATAGCCTCTATGCGAAGAAGCGAGTTAATTAGCACGAGTCAGCACAATAAATTACTCTCTGATAGCGTCAAACTGTTAACGCAATGCTTACGTTCTTTAAAAAGCGATCGAACTCTATGGGGACTGAATTTTAAGTATAAAGATTTAGACAGCAATGAATACTATGTTATCACCAACTCAATTATTTTACTGGGCTTTTTGTCCAACTATGTATTCACTGATTCCCAAGAGATTATTAGCAATATCCAGGCTAAGTTAGCCTCAGAGTTGCTTAACTTTGAGAAGCATGAGATCAAACATGAAAGCCATAAATTTTATGTACCAGCTTTTAGTAACAATCTGAATGATATTGTTTATAACTCTATCGCTATGTGGGCCAAAAGCTTATACTTATATCAATCTATAGCGGATCAAAATGCCAGCAAAGATTTTCATCCTATTGCAAATTGGATCATTTCTAAGTCACATAAAAACTACGGTTTTCCTTACTCAGAATCCAACTCAAGAATAGATTTACTGCATAACGCTTATATTATTTACTCATTACTGACACTCTCCAGCATTAACTCCATTGAGTCAATAGCAATAAAAGCATTGTCACCGTTCATGTATTGGGATAAAGTAATTGACGTAATAGATATCAAAAATATCAATAATGCTAAAACCACCAATTACAACTTTCAAAGCATGAGATATCTCTTAGATAGCGACAGTGGCAATTTATTTTATTTTATGGATAAACCTGCGAGAAACTGGTCTTTAGGAGAAAGTTTATTAGTGGCAACCTTATTAGCCTCATCAAAGAACGTAAAAAACCCCGAATATTGGAATAGTATGTGTTACTACTTAGCAAAAATATGCTTAGAACGTTTAGCCAATATTAATCTTAACCTGAACGATAGCAAGCAAGTATTTTTTAGAGATAGTCTTCATCTGACGCATGGGTTACTACTCTACTTAGAACTAAAAAGGATGAGTATTGTCAAAGAATTTCCATAAAACAGATTATGTTAAATCCTCTAAGTTTGAGGAATATTTAAACTTAGATGCCAGGTAAAATGATTGCTCTGCCTCCGTAGATTTGCCTTCATTTAATTGAGCTTGACCACAACAATAATAGTATTTATAAAACAAAGAATTAGTCAACGATGCGTCGTAAAATATATCAAATAAATCGTTGGATAAATCATCTAAATTTTCCCTGCTATTTTGAACAATATCAGAGCCATCTGGTTGTCTAAAAAGTTGATATTTTTTTTGAATATCTTGATTAACTATGTTGAAAAAACTATCCTGATTTTCCCAAGAAAAATATTGATTCAACATAGAAAATTCCTGAATATGCCTGACATAAGCATCTCGGTTATCAATTAAACATTTTATGACATTAGCAAGATGGTCAATATTCTCAGCTTCAAAAACTTCACCAACTTTCCACTTGCGAACAAACCTTCCCATAGAATCACAATTACTAACCACTATAGGTACACCACTGTGCATATACTCAAATAACTTATTGGGTAATGCAATTTCAGCATTTGGATAATGAATCATCGGGTGAATAGCAACAGTCGCATCTCTGACAAAACTTGAAACCATTTCTGGAGGGACATAAGGTATAATATGTAACCTGTCTGAACATTGATAACTTTCGGCACTTGACTTCAAAGATTCTATGTAATCACCCTGATTATTAGTGACTAGCACCAGATGAACTCCAGGAAGTTTTGGTAGAGCATCAACAACGGTATGTAAACCTCTGGCTCTAGCAACACCACCAACGTACACTATCAAAGGTACATCTTTTTCTAAGCCAACTACTTGCCTCACAGTCGGTTCATAATGTGGGTTAAATGTACTATATTTCGGAGCATTAATTAAAACTTTAGGAGGATTTGACAAACGATACTCTTGAGTCAACTTTCGTGACAACATTGGCGATACAGTAATCAAACAATCAGGTTTATGTATGCACTCACTCTCGTGTTCAAGTGCCAACTGACGGATTTCATCATCTGTTGTTGTTAAGCCCCTAACGTACTCATGTAAATCGTGAATCCAGTATACAAATTTGCCTTGCGATCTTAAGCTATTGACAATTTTTTTCCCAATTAAAATAGTATTATAGTCGTGAGTATAAACTATTTCTGGACTCATTTGTTCTGCATAAACCAACATGGAAGTCATAAAATAGTCAACCATAAATTTCCACCTGTCTACTCTTGACTTAACTCCGCTCAAGAAATAACCAGGGTTTGGGAATAAACGAACTGGCCAATTACTAATTCTTTTTAAAATCGGCTTTGTTTTTAATTCTTTATCACCGGACATTCCATATATTTCTATCTTATGTTTCAAGCTCTCCAAACTATGAGCAGATTTGAGTACACGATTGTCATTACTAACACTATTTAATACAATCATCAAAGTTTTCATATTTTTTTACCGGATGATATTGTATTCAACTTAATCTCAATTGGCTTGATTTAACCAAACTTATATGAAACAATCTTTTTTGCAATTTCTTCAGATGCTTTACCTCCACCATAATTAATTGTAGGCAAAGAGGCTGTCTGAGTTTCAAGAGCTTTTAAAAAAGTTCTATAAATACTCTCGGCATCAGTAGGTTCTACTAAATAGTTCCAACCTGAACTTACAAGCTCAATCCACTCAGTCTCGTTGCGGTAAGTAACACAGGGAACTCTATGAAAGTATGCTTCTTTTTGAACCCCTCCCGAATCAGTACAAATCAACCTAGAATTAGCTTCTAGTTCATACATCTCTAAGTACCCCACTGGTTCTATTATGCTCACATGACGATAATTTTCAACTAATAAATTAGCCTTGAGCTTAGTTAAAGTTCTCGGGTGCAGAGGCACAATAACTTGAAACTTTTGACCCAGCATATCCAATGCTGTAATAATAGCTTTCAACCTATCTAAATTATCAGTATTTTCTGCTCGATGCAAGGTTGCTAAAATATAGTCACCTCTTTTAAGGTTATGCTTTTCAAGTGCATTATTCAAGTTTTTTGATAGGGATTCTTGCCGTAAAAAAACATCATACATGACATCCCCCACCAACTCTATTTTAGTTTTACTAATTCCCTCATTTATTAAATTAGTCACTGATGTTTCAGTTGGAGAAAATAAGATATCTGCAAGATGATCGGATACTACCCGATTGATTTCTTCTGGCATACTTCTATTCCATGAACGTAAACCGGCTTCAACATGAATAGATTTAATTTGTAATTTAGCGGCAACTAGACTTCCCGCTAAAGTTGAATTTGTATCTCCGTAAACAATAATCGCTGTTGGCTTTTCCTCTAAAATAACTTCCTCTAATCTGATCATCATCATTCCAGTTTGATACCCATGAGTACCAGAACCTACTCCCAAATTATACTTGGGAGATTGCAGGGATAATTGCTCAAAGAAAATATTTGACATATTGTCATCATAATGTTGACCTGTATGCACAATTATTTCTTCACACAGACCTATTTTTTTGAGTTCACTTGAAACAACAGCAGATTTTATAAATTGAGGTCTAGCCCCTAAAATTGTAAGAATTTTCATTTGATTTCCTATAAGACTCATTAGAGTAAAGCACACACAGCTTGATAAAATTGATTCTTTGCATTATCCCACTGCCCCAACTTCATAAAAACATCACCGCACTTAGCATAACTATTTACAAACTTAGGATTCAGATTATTTGCTTCTTGATAAGCATCAACAGCCTCTTTCCATTTACCTAACTCACTCAAGCACTCTCCCAAGTAGTAATAGAAAATATAATGAGAATCTTGCTCTACAAGCTTTTCAAACAATTTTAAAGCGTCTTCATATTTTGATCGTTTTAACAGATCAATACCTTGTTGAAAATCTTGATTATTCGGACTCTTTAAATTTTTAAATGAATGAAAAATAATTTCAGAGAAAGTTTCATTAGCTTGTAATGAATTAACGGATATTACTTGTTCTAAAAAAGATTGATCACCTTCTGATAATTCTAAGATATTAGAAGATGGAGGCACAGTAAATTCTTGGCTTTCTTCTATATGCAGAATCTTTCTTGTCGTGAGTATCAACTCTTTTAATTGATCAATAATGGGATGAGGAAAATTTTTTTCTATAAGATTCCAAGAATTAAGTTGAGGTACTATAGAATTAGAATTCCACTTGCCATAACGATGAAAATTAGTCAAATTCTCAGCAAACTTAATATCTACCGCCATAGCATTAATATCAGCCAACTTAAACCCACAATGCCCAACTTTCAAAGTGCAATCGCCCACCTGCGCTAAAACAGAATGTTCCTCATCCAACAATTCCAAACCAACCTGATATAACTTTTGAGTCATAGCCCCATCCAAGTTTCGGTCTTTGTTCAAATTCCGCCAAATACTAAAATCCAGTCGCTCTAGCAATGGCTTGGATAAACATCGACCCATCCCCGTAGTTTCTCCCAACCTGACGGCATCCACCTGGCTGGTGTACCCAACCCAGTGTATCATCTTTTCGGTTTGTAAATCAAAAAAATAAGCATCCGTAATTCCGCAAAAAACTAAACCCTCCTTCAACTTGCGATCGTAAAACTCAATTAAGCTTTGAGAAATTAAATCATCAGAACCCACAATGATCACCGCATCAGGATTATAGTCTCGACACCTATTAATGCCATATTCCCACTTATCACTCAAAGGCTGGTTCTGATACTCAACATAATCGAAACCGCAGGACTCGCAAAGTTGGCGCGACTGCTTACCCTCAGAACCCACAGCCAAAAGCTTCAATTCAATTGAACCAGATAACTCTCGCTTTAAGATGGAGTAGTAAGAAAGAACAACCCGAGTCAATTCGGGACGCTTCCAGACACAAGTCAGAATGACGATTGTATTGACCTTGGATGGGGAAATTCCATTTAGCTTATCATTAATCATTGAATCTGTCAAGTCCGCGATCGTCTTTCCCCAAATTTTTTGGACGTTAGGAATGGCAATCAATCGGCGTACATCTTGAACGACTTGCAAAAAGTTGTTCCCCTCCAAAGATTTTCCCCGCTTGATGAAAGCTTCCGCCAACAACGGAAAAACATCTTTGAAAATCGGACAACCATTTAGCAGGGAAGAACATTGCGCGATCGCCTGATCGTATTCCTGTTTTCGGAGATGAGCTTGAGCTTGCTTAACAATTTTCTCTCCAACTTCAAGTTCGACAGAAAAAGAACTCTGTGTTTTTTTCTGTTCTTCTGATTGTCCATAAGTCTTCACCTGACGCGATAATAAAGAACTCTGTGTTTTTTTCTGTTCTTTTGATTGCCCAGAAGTCTTCGCCTGACGCGATAATAATGATAAAGCTTCCAGTCTTTTTTGAACTTCAACCTGTTGAGGCTCTATCTGCAAACAACGACGATAACAACTTTCTGCCTCGGAAAGTTTGCCCAACCGTTGTAAGATTTCCCCCAACTGTAGATTGATATCTAGAGAATGAGGGGCGATGTTTCTCGCCTTTTGATACTCAAGAACAGCATCTTCCCACCTTCCCAACTTTCCCAGAATCATCCCCAAATCGTAATAAGCTTCTGCCACTGTAGGATTCAATCCAATCCCCGAACGATAACTGGCGATCGCATCTTCCCACTGACTCAACTCCATGAAGACTTTACCCATGCCAAAATAACCGTCGGCACTCGGACGATGACTGACAGCTTGACGATAAAAAACCAATGCCTCAGACCAAAGTTTCTGTCTGGACTTCAACTGAGCCAACTGTAAATAAGCATCAAAACAGGAAGATCCCATATCCAATGCTTTCTGCAAAGCCACCTCTGCCTCACCGCTCCGCCCCAATTTTCCCAAAGCTATGCCCAAAGAGTTATAATGAAAAGACTCGGGGTGAATGGCGATCGCCTTTTCCAAATACAAAACTCCCTCCTCACAACTTCCCCGTTCTGACAGCAATTTTCCCAAGCTATAAAGAGACCACACTGCCTTAGAATTAACTGATATGGCATCACGATAAGCAATTATTGCCGCCTCCACATCACCCATTTCGGCGAGAGCATTCGCCAAATTTTCGTAATAAATATAAAAATCAGGATTTTCCCGAATAGCCAGACGATAGGAATCGACAGCCTCTTTTAATTGACCGTTGAGGACGAGAGTATTGGCATTTTTAAAGTGGTTGGACGGCATAAAATAATTGAATATTATAGTTGAGAATTTTGGGCGATCGAGTTAATTTTTGCAATGGTCGATTTTGGCAGGTGTTTGGACATGATTTTTGCCGACTCTTCCCGAGACAAAATCGTTTGATTTTTCATCTTCTTTAACAAACTAAAAGGTGTGATATTTTCTGAAGTTTTAATGTCCACAGCAAAGCCCTCGATTTCCTGCATCCAAAATCCACAATGACCGATTTTTAGAATTTTTGAATCATTCTCAACTGGAATCAAATTCTCATGGTCGAGAATTTGCAAGCCCAAATCTAATAGCTTCTGGGTTACAATTCTATCAAGTCGCTTGTTAATTTGCAACCCCTTCCAGGCACTAAAATTCAATCGATCGAGCAACGGTCTAGCCAAACACCTGGCCATGCCAATCGTCTCTCCAAACCTTCGAGTATCTAGTCTGCCGTATCCCTTCCACCACATCATTTGACCACTCATCACATCCCAAAAATATCCATCCTTAATCCCCACAAAAACTAACCCTTCCCGCAACTTTTGATCGTAAAACTCAATCAATCCCCGAGACACAATATCATCGGAGCCCACAATAATCACCGCATCAGGATCGTAATCAGCGCACCGATTTAAGCCATATTCCCACTTGGCACTCAAAGGTAAATTCGGATGCTCCAAATAATCAAATCCACAAGACTCACAAACCTGCCGAGATGTTTCACCCTCCGAACCAACCGCCAATAATTCCAGTTGAATTTTACCAGACAACTGTTTTTGAAGATCGGAATAATGAGATAAAACAACCCGGGTCAACTCGGGCCTGCTCCAGACGCAAGTATATATAACTATTTTGTGTATTTTTTGGCGATCGGAGAGTTGGGAGTTATCCCAATTTTGAAACTGACCTTCGACAATATTGCCCCATAATTTTTGCACCACCGGACGACAAACTAAACGTCGCAGATAGGGAGTGACCTTTAAAAAAGCGTCTCCTTGTTCGAGTTCACCCTTCGAGGTATAAGCTTCACCCAAAATCGGAATGATATCAGCCAACCCAGCATTCTTTTCCAGAATAGATAGACAATTTTTGATCGCCAAATCATATTTTTGAGCCAGCAAGTGAATTCTAGCTAAATCATATAGCTTTTTTTCTACTTCCGCTTGATTGGGCTCAAGTTGCAGCGACTTTCTGTAAGCTACCGCTGCGATTTCAGTCTCACCCTGTCGAGCCAAAGTATCCGCCAAAGTCTTTTGAAACAAATGACTATTGGGATTGTACTCAACAGCCTGAGAGTAAGATGCGAGAGCCACTTCCACTTTTCCCAAAGCCAAAAAAGCCTGTCCCAGCCGATAATGAGACCAAGCTGAGGACGGATTCAGCTCGATAGCAGCTTGGTAAGCTGCCACTGCTTCTTCCCAAATTCCATTTCGAGCTAGTGCCTCCCCCAGATAATGATGATGCCAACAAAATCCCGGATTGTTTTCGATGGCTTGACGATATAAGTAAAGCGCCTCCTCTACCTTCCCAGCCGACAACTTTTGATTTGCTTGTTCGATATAACTCGCCATCATGGATAATCTTTATAATTTGAAATCAAGGAAAATATCTGCGCTAAATCATCATTTTCCCGACCAACTTATGAACTTCATCCACAAAACCTTGAGTAATCGGTTCTGGAGCAAACAACCAATCACGATATTGATAAGAAGTATCGCCATAAATTTTGGCTTGAGGCTTCCATGATGAAGAATCATTAATATGATAATATTGATAGCCGTAAGGTTTCATAACTTCCATCAACTTTGATTCAGTTCTGCCCGCCAAAACTTCACAGATTATCCAAGGTTTATTTTTGCCAATTGTTTCACTACAGCCGAGTAAAACATCGGGTTCAGTCGCTTCCGTGTCAATTTTAATCACCGAAGGCATCAAGCCAATTTTTTGACAATAATTGTCAACCGTTTCTAATGGAACAGTGATGGCTTTGATACTTTCTCTAAACCCTTTGAGCAATGAATTAGAAGAATCCGTTCTCCGAGAGAGATATAAGTCAGCCGTGCCACAACTGCCACCCAAAGCCAACTCCTCAACTCGATAAGACAAACCATTATCTTCCCCAATCTTCCGAGCAATTGCCGCCAGGTTGGGAGTCGGTTCAAAAGCGTGTATGGTCAATCCTTCCGGTTCTAAAATTGATGCCAAGAAGAAAGAATAAACCCCGATATTTGCCCCGATATCAAAAAAATCACGGTGGCCGACGACATCTCGCAGTAGAAAAAGAGCGGTTGCCATCGTATGCGGTTCATACTTGCCAATACCATTTTCTGCAAGGAGCTTCGCAACATAAGCACGTTCAGCACCATTCAGGACTAAACTTTGGGGTTGATTGCTCCTACAGTCAAGTTGTGGAAGCTTGAGAGTTATCATGTAAGTTTTCCCAATTTATGTTGTGATGCTATTATTGTATAGCATATTCCCAAAACAAGCAATTTATTTTACTCCATGATAATTGTCAGATTTTAAATCAAACTAAATTAAGATTATCGAATGGGTTTCACATCCCCTGAAATTAAACTCCTATTTTTTTAATTTCTATGATTTTGTCGGCATCAAAATTTTTGATGAGTTCTCTTTGAACATAGTCTTTATTTTTATGCTCTTCATAGATGGTAGTGTTCAAGTCAAATTTATCGCTGTGTAGAATCCATCCCGATTTGTGAGGGACAACCAATATCGGAATATTGTTATCTCGGGCATATAACCCCATCCATATATCCGCCATATTTGAGGTTTTAAAATATTTAAAATCAATTTTAATCGTACTTGTGTGAAATGCCATAACACCCGTCCCTCCAAAGTGAACGAATTCTTCTGACTCTACATTTCCCAAACATCGATACATTATTTTAGAATCTTTGTAATATGATTTTGGATTGGGTTTTAAGATCCGGCCGTGACAAGTTACAATAACTCTATGATCGTATTTTTTCAGAGTTCTGAGCAGGGTGGCAACATAATCGCTGGGATAAATCAAATCATCATCAATCGAAAAGTAATAACAGTTGTCGTAACTTTCGAGACCATAAAATTTACCGGCATCGCCCATATCTATTTTTGTATCTAATGAACTCACGATTTCTATTTTTTCATGAGTTAAAAAATCAAATTTTTCTTTGTATCCATTTTGATAAACAATTAACTTGTCAACTTGAGGCAGGATGGACTCGACAGTGTCTTTCAAAGCATCTTGCCTTTGAGGTAATGTTGCCATTCCGCAAACTATAAAACTAAAATTTAATGAATATTTTCGGAAAGAAGTTGGCTTATTTTCATTGGCTATGCTAGTCTTTACTTCATCGATAAATTTGTTTTTTACATAAAAATTATTCAAATTTTTTCTTTTAATATGTTCTTGTTTAAATTGGCTCACATAGTCCAGTCTGGCTTGTGAGTTGTCAGGGTTATTGACCGTCTGATTTTTGGGGCTAAAGTAGGCTATAGTAAGAACTTGGTTCAAAGTATGTACTTTGGTCGTACCATAACAAGTTATAAATCTTTCAAAATACTCAGTATCTCCTCCAAATCTAGTATCATCATAGTACCCCAGATTTTGAAAAACTTGTTTTGAATAAATGACCATTGAATGGCCCCTTTTTTGAGATTTTAGATGCTTTTTAGTTGGATATTCAACCCGAGCATATCCAGTTATAGAAGCCAAAAAATCCCCTTTTTTCATTTCTCTCAATTGGGTTTCTATTTTTTCGGGAAACATTAGATCGTCAGCGCCATGCGTAGTAAAAAAATCGAAGTTTAATTTTTTAGACACAAATAATCCGTAATTGATGGCGTTGTAACTGCCAACATTTTTTGGGGTTTGGATTGCTCTAAAATTAATATTTTTTTCTTCCTCTTGCTTTAATATTTCAAAGGTTTGATCTCTGCTGCAATCATCAATAGCGATAATTTCGATAAATTTATAAGTCTGATTTAATACGGAATATATGGAGTCTCGTATTGTCGCCTCGGCATTGTAAGCCGGGATGAAAACTAAAACTATATCCCCCCGTTTGTCCTCAGATTTTAACTGCTGTAAAGCCCGACTCAAATTAAAATGAGTCCAAGATGAAGTCCAAGCTGAGTTTGATGTGAGATCGATCACCCGCTGATAGGCTTCAACAGCCTCTTCACGGCGCTCTAATTCTAGCAAAACATCTCCCATCAGTTGCCAGATAGAAGTCGATTCGGGTTGCGATTCTACTGCGCTTTTCAAGTCCAACAACAACTGATTGTAAAGCTCCAACTCACGACTTGATGGATAACCTGAATAGTTGGATTTTTTCTCGCCAGACAAACCCAAAGTAATAGCTTGCTGATAAGCGGCGATCGCTTCTTCGTGCCGACCCAATTCCATCAAGGCTTTTCCCATACCGAAATAAGCGTCACCACGGGACAAAAAACGATTGACTTGCTGATATAAAGTCAATGCTTCCGACCACAGTCTTTGTTCTGATTTCAATTTGGCTAACTGCAAATATTCATCGACCCGATCTAATATCAAGTTTTTTCCATTTGCATTTTGGCGATCGCTTTGTGTATTATTGGGAGTTTCAGCATCAGCAATTATCAAAGGATTAATTTGCCGCTCTTCTGGGTTCATCATGCTCTCATGATCTCCATGAGAGACTAGATATTCGGAGACTTGGTAGAGGGAAAAGCCCGAACGATGTAACTTGTCAGATATCTGATTTCCCACTCCGGAAGACAAATTTGGGTTATTCTGCCACCGAGATAAGCTGATCGGTTCAATGCGATAGTTCAGAGCTTCTAAAAAACTGCTCTCGAACAGCATCAACATATCAACCCATTGAGTTTTAAATACTTCTACATCGCCAAACTTATATTTGACACGCTCAAAACGAGTCCAACATTGAGTTCGATTATCAAACCCTAGATTTAATACTATTTTCTTTGGATCTGAAATTGCAGACCAACAGTCAATGACTTTCTGAAAAAAACCAGAACAGATTTCTATGTCGTCTGGCATATAGATAAAAAAATCGACATTTTTTTGAGAAATATACTCGAAAATATGATTGACTAATTGCCAATATCGTTTTTTACCGTGATTCTTATATCTGTGGACTGTCAAACTTTTGAGGCGGGTGTAATTACGGGCTTCTTCGACAACGGGATCTCTGCTGCCATCATCAAACACATCGACTGATATATCAAAGTTACTAGCTTCCCTATTGATTTGTTTTAACAACCTCCTTAAAAGTTGATGCCTATTGAATGAAGGAATGACAATTTGTAACGAGGTTTTTGATAGTTTTTTTGAGCCGGTCTGGCTAATTTTTTTTCGGAATTTTTCGGAGTTTTTCGGGGTTTTTATATCCACATTTTGCGTCCCGTTTTGAGGCGATGTTGTTTCCGCTTTTCCCGATCGCACTCCCACCAACTTCGGCTCAACCGCCACAGCCCGATCGCCCGCCTTTTCCGCCTCCTCAACCCGTCCCACCTGCCGCAAAACCCGGCTCAAATTCAAATGAGACCAAGCCACCTCCGGCTTCAACTCCACCGATCGCCCATAAGCCCCGATCGCCTCCTCCCAACGCCCCAACTGCTCCAGCGCCTCCCCCAAATTGTGGTGAGCCAGATAAAAATCCGGGTTGTGGCCGATCGCACTCCGGTAAGCCGCCACAGCCTCCTCAAACTGACGGTTCCGCAGAAATTGATTGCCTCGGCTAAAATCGCTCGCTACCATACCAAATCGAACAAAGGGACAGGGGACAGGGTTTGCATCACTATAGCGCTGCTAGAGGGTAATAGGGAATAGGGAATAGGGAATAGGGAACTGAAACGGCTTTTCGATAAGGGTTTTAAGGTTTCTTACCCCATTTCCATTTAAACTGTAACCACGCGAGCGCTCGTTGCTATAGATTGTAATGTAGATCCGCGCACCTGAAAAGTTCCCGAACCGAAAAAATTTTTTCACCCGCCCCGGGCCGGGGGATAAGCTGTCAGCGGTCAGCTATCAGTTGTCAGCACGGGTCAATCCCCCGTGAGTGCGAGATCTCGGGTGGCGGCGATGTCCCGACCGTTCCGAGTGCCGCCATGCCCAGGGGAGGATGGCCGGGGTTCCGGTATCGTGGGGGCAAGCCTCTGCGATCGCCCTCCTCACCCAATAAGGGTTGGATATCCAAACCGCTTGGGAATCAATTTCAGAGGGCGCAAGCCT
>NZ_JAYFER010000501.1:0-34430 GCF_055795065.1 Lyngbya sp. CCY1209 | reverse complement strand
CCCCCATCCCCCCCAGCCCCCATCCCCCCCAGCCCCCCTTTGAAAGGGGGGAGAATTGGGGGGAGAATTGGGGGGAGAATTGGGGGGAGAATTGGGGGGAGGAAGGGGGGAGGAAGGGGGGAGTCGCTCGATTGAAAAGTTTTAAAATAGAGAAAAAAACTGCAATCATCACCCCTATTGCCTGTTGCCTATTGCCTATTGCCTCTTATGAGTTCATCCATTCTAGTCAACTTGAGAGAAGCGTTTTTGTCCGCCCCCGGATTTTGGGAAAGTTACCTGTCTCCGAAAGCCGGAAATTGGTGTAAGTTCGTCGAGGCGATCGATCGCAGCCAGACGGACGGCTATTCCATCGAGGGGCCGTTTGTCAGCCAGATCGATCGCCCCGCCATGCAAGTTCCCGGACTGTATTTGTATTGCCAGAAGGGAAAGCGGAAACGGGGGAGTTGCGATCGCCTTTATACTTTATTTGTCCTCGAACCGGACGGAACGGTACGGGTTTTAAATGAATGGAAAACGGCGAGTCGGGACTGGGCGATCGCATTGTGGCCGGAAATTGAAGCCTATTTTGTCAGTCAAACCCAGTCCGTCGAACAGCGTCGCCAGCAGTTGTTGGCGGAGATCGAATCTCTGGAATTTGAGTTGAGTCAGCGGCGGGCTGAATTGTTAGCTTTGGAAAACGACCCTCAACTTCACAATTTCTAAACAAAGTCGAGCTATACTTGAAAGTTTACATCGAATTTTATTGACCTGTCGGATCGGCTTTCATTAAAAAAACTGATGGTCAGCAATATTGAAAAATCTTAAAATGATGATATAAACTTATATGAACTTGAGTAAAATTGGGAGAAATTTTTTTCAGAGTTCGGGGGAACAGATCGTAATTCTTGTAAAGATCATCAGCAGGTATGCTACAGTTGAGGCTAATAATAGAGATGGGAAGGAGTTTAGACTGTTTTTGCAAAAAAACGAATGTTTTTCAATCAGTCATATCGGGGCGATCGGTTCTCCTTTATCTCTCAATAACAATTCCCCAATTAAATACAACTTTTTTTAAGAAAAATTGAACCGAGAAGAAAACGTATGGATGGCGAGTAGGGAGGGTTCTTGTTGCGGGAAAATTTGTCCGCGATCGCCGGGTAAAGCCTTGTCGAATCGTCGGTGCAATCGTTGACATGACGGACGATAAAAAACGGAAACAGCAAAATCAAGTCTAGGGAAAAGGAAAATGTTTCGCGCCCTATTTGAGCAAATAACCTGGGGAGTTGTTTTCACAACAATGGATGCTACGCCCATTTTCGTCAATCAAAAGTTGTGCGAACTGCTGGGGTATACTGAATCGGAGTTGATGAGTTGTAACATTCGGGATATTATCGATTTAGAACCCTGTAAATACGGCTGTTATTCCGGTCAAAATCAAACGTGCGGTTCCTCAAAATTTGGGACGGTCAAACGCCGCTACACTCGTAAAGATGGCACGACATTTTGGGGGTTATTTGTCGGGTTTAAAATTGGCGATATTCCCAACTTCGGAAACCTGAACGTGATTTTAATTCGGGAGATCAGCGATCGCAAACAGATCGAAGAAAAAGTCCGACATCATCACGACCTGCGAGAGGCGATTTTTACCGAGTCTACCGATGCAATTTTTATCGTCGATTCCGATACCCTCAGAACCCTAGATTTAAACCCGAGAGCGGTGGAACTGTTTCAAACATCGAGTCGGGAAGAGTTGATCGATATCGAAGTACACAGTCTCCAGAAGCGACAATTCACGCCGCCAGAAATGGAGCATATCGTCCGGGAGATCGATGAAAAAGGAAGCTGGAGTTCTGAGTTAGAATATATCACAAAAAAGGGGGATGAGTTTTGGGTAAATTTAGCCGTAAAGAGACTTTATTTTGCCGGTCAAAAGCTGAATATTGTCCGCATGATGGATATCACCGATCGCAAGCGGTTCGAGCAGATAAAAGATGAGTCTATTTCCACCGTCAGCCATGAGCTTCGCACGCCGTTGACCTCAATTTATGCGTCACTTTCCTTGCTTAATTCCGGCTGGTACGAGAGTCAACCTGAAAAGCAAAAACAAATGCTCGCAGTGGCAACCCGAGAAACGGATCGTCTGGTGCGTTTGGTGAATGACGTTCTCGATATCGAGCGGCTGGCATCGGGGAAAGCCGAACTGGAGAAAAGCATTTGCAATGTTGGTGAATTGATCGAACAGTCCATCGACGGCATTCAATCCCTCGCCGAACAAAAACAGATCGCCATCATCCGCCACTGGTCTACAACTTCAATTTGGGCGAATTCAGACGCGATCGTTCAAATTTTGATCAATCTTCTCAGCAATGCGATCAAGTTTTCTCCCCCCGAATCGATCCTAAAAATTTCTACTTCGATTCAAGATGACAATGTTTTATTCAGGGTTCAAGATCGGGGCTGTGGGATTCCACAAGAACAATTAGAGCATATTTTTCAACCTTTCAAACAGGTCAAAGGCGCGGGTCGCCATCCCAAAGGGACGGGTCTGGGACTGGCAATTTCTCAAAAACTCGTCCACCAACACGGGGGAAAAATTTGGGCGGAGAGTGTGGTCGGAGAGGGCAGCACCTTCAGTTTTACCATCCCCCATTCTAACTCGAAATCAACCGCCCGTCCTCCATGCTGACGATGCGATCGGCGATATCCAAAATACGGTTGTCGTGGGTGACTAACAAAATCGTGCAGCCCTGTTCCTTCGCCAATTTCTGCATCAAATTCACCACTTCTCGCCCCGATTTACTGTCGAGGGCCGCGGTCGGTTCGTCCGCCAGGACAATGGGGGGATGGCTGACCAGAGCTCGGGCGATCGCCACCCGCTGTTTCTGCCCGCCGGATAGGTCTTCGGGGTAATAATTCATGCGATCGCCTAACCCCACTTCCTCCAATATTTCCGCCGCATATTGCAGCATTTGGGCCGTGGATAATGTGCCGTGCATTTCCAACCCCATCCTCACATTTTGCAGGGCGGTCAAACTGCGGTGAAGGTTGTGGGCTTGGAAAATATAACCGATCTGTCGCCGCACCATCACCAACTGGCCGGAACTCGCCCCGCACAGTTCTTGATCGAGAATTTTCAAACTCCCAGAATGGGGCGATCGTAACCCTCCAACCAAAGTCAAAAGGGTTGTTTTTCCGGAACCTGAAGGCCCTGTCATCAGGACAATTTCCCCGGATTTTATCTCCAAATTAATATCGAATAAAACCTGTTTTTTTAACTGACCCTTACCAAAATAGTGGTCGAGGTTGCGAACCGAAATGACAGCCCGGTTTTCCCGTTGCAAACGAAGGTCGGGTTTCGGCAAAGTTGAGTTCATGGTAAAATGCAAAAATTGACAACTTAAAAAATATCGGCGGGGTCTGCTTCCTGTAGTTTACGAGTGGCGATCGCCCCGGAAATGCCACACATAATCATCGTCAAAATTAGGACTTTCACCGATCGCGCCAGGGTGATATAAATCGGCAAATTCGTCGCATTGCGGGTCAGGGAATACAATCCGAAAGAAATCCCCACGCCGGGAATGAATCCCAGCAGGGATAAAATCAGGGCTTCTTCCAAGACAATTCCCAATAAATAAACTGTCCGATAGCCCATCGCTTTAAAAGTAGCATATTCCGCCATATGGTCGGCGACATCGGTTGAAAGAACCTGATAAACGATAATGGTTCCCACCACGAACCCCATCGCCACACCCAGGTTAAACACAAACCCGACAGCAGTGTTAGCCGTCCAATAATCCTTTTCAAATTGGATAAATTCTTCCTGGGTCAAGATGCGGATATCCCGGTCTGGTAGGTCGGCTTTTAGCATTGCCTGAACTTCAATAATATCCGCCCCCGGTTCCACTTTAATTAATCCCAAATTCACCGCCGATGCGTCTTGTCTCGGCATCAAACGCAAAAAGTTTTGGTCGCTGGTCATTAAACTACCATCCGCCGCAAAAGATGCCCCCAATTCAAACAGTCCGGCGAGGGTAATGGTGCGACGTTCTATTTCGGTTCTCACCCGTTTTCCGTCATCAATGGAGGCAATTGCTTCCTGATATTCTCCCCGGGCTTCCCGGTCAAATAAGACGCGATCGGGGAGTTTTATCTCACTAATTTGGGGATGAGTCTTGAGGAAGTTAAAAGCGGGTCTATCCGGATTAAAACCCACTAATAAAATAGCTGTTTCCTTATGGGTTTGGGGATTTTTCCAGGTTTTCAACGCCACATACAAGGGATCGGCGGATTCCACCCCGTCCAGGTTCATCGCCTGATACAACCGCCGCCGGGGAAAGGTAGACAAACGGGTAAAATTCAGGGCTTGGGGACTGACAATCACCAAATCCGCATCTAAAGCCTTGTGGAGGCGGGTGTTGCTGTTGTAGAGTGCGGTTTGAAATCCCAACTGCATGAACATGAGAATATCGGCAAAAGCGATCCCGGCGATCGCCACCAACATTCTACCTTTATCGTGACTCAATTGCCGCCATCCCAAGGGGGTGCGCCGCGCCAATTTTTTGAAGGGGTTAATTAATCCGATCATTTGCCAATCACCACTCGAACTTGTAAATTTGTCAATCCCGAAACCTTCTCGCTGGAGGCTTCATCCAAACGCACCCGCACTTCTATAACTCGACCGTCGATATTCGCCGAAGGGTCGGCATTAATGACATCTTGGCGTTGAATTTGTAGCCCGATGCGGTCAACTTTTCCTCCCAATTCACCCTCAAAAGAATCGCTGGTGATGCGGGCGGTTTGTCCGATTTGAACCCGGTGAATATCGCTTTCGTAAACTTGGGCGATCGCCACCATTTCTCGGGTTTGTCCGAGTTCGACAATTCCCTCGTTGGCGACTCTCTCGCCCGGGTAGGTGTGAATTTCCAAAATTTGCCCGTCTCGGGGGGCGCGAATTTCTGCCAATTTCAAATCCGCCTCCGCCTGTCTGAGGGCCGCTTGAGCCGATCGCACTTCCGCTTCCGACACCGCCACATCCACGGGCCGCACTTCGGCGATTTTGTCGAATGTCGCCCGCGCCTCGGCAATTTTTTCGAGTCCGGCGCGATCGATTTGATTCAGTTTGGCTTTGGCTTCTTCGATCTGTTCCCGTTTGGCGAGGCGAATTTTCGTCAGTTCCGCTTCGGCTTCCTGAATTTGCTGGTCGTAGGTATTTTGAATGCGGGTCAAATTCACCTTCGCCTCCTGCAACCGCTGTTCGGCGGTCTGGCGGTCGAGGCGTTTGCGATCGCGCGATTCCTCGGAAATCGCCCCTTGAGCGTGCAGTTGTTCGTGGCGCCGCTCCTCATTGAGGGCGTTGTTATATTCTGCCTCGATGCGGGTTATTGTTGCTCGCTGGGCGTCCAATTCCCCCCGCTGCTGCGCCTGCAACCGGGCGATTTTGGCTTCCACGGCGTCGATATCCGTCCGGCGTTCCGTCTCCAACCGGGCGATGGTGGCCCGCTGGGCGTCGAGGTCGGTCTGCCGTTCCGCATCCAACCGGGCGATGGTGGCCTGCTGGGCGTCGAGTTCCCCGGTTTTCGCCCCGGCTTTGACCCGTTCCAACTTCGCCTCGGCCAGACTCACCTGTTCTCTGGCCTGGTCCACCGCCGCTCGCAGGCGATCGTAATTGTCCAAAATGGCGATCGCATCCCCGGCCCGCACCCAGTCTCCCTCACTCACCAGCAATTGTTCGATCCGGTTGCCTTCCGCGACACCGGGGGCGGAAACGGCGATCACCTCCCCCGCCGGTTCCAGCCGCCCCAAAGCCGTGACGGTGGTCGGCATCGGCAGACTGGCCGCGGCGACGGGGGTTTCTTCGACCTGGCCGGATTTCCACAGGACATAGGCCGTGACGCCTCCAACTCCCACGGTGGCAACGGTCGCCAACGTTAGCAAGCGGCGGGTGAGGGTCGGGGTGGAGGCGAAATCTGCTGCTGTTGCTCGGTGTACCATGACACACCTCTCCTTGAAATGGGGGTTGACGAACTAGACTGTTTAGTTCATATCCCGATTATACTAGACGGTTTAGTATAATGAAAAGGAGGGGAACCCAAAAAAATTCCAAAGGAGACCGCTATCATGGTCAGGACACCATCTCACCCGGAAACCGGAATGGCACCCAAAGCCGAACAGATCTTGCAGGGGGCGATCCGAGAATTTCTCGCCCACGGGTTCGCGGCGACGAGCATGGATCGGGTCGCCAAAGCGGCGGGAGTCTCCAAAGCGACGCTCTACAACCACTTTGGGGACAAGGAAAGTCTGTTCGGCGCCCTGACCGAATATTTGGGGGAGAAACGAATTCTGTATCTGGCGATCGACAGGCCCGCGGACCCCGCCAACTTTTTGAGAAACTGGGCGACGGCGGTTTTAAACCAGATGTTGGGCGATCCGGAATTGCTGTGTTTCGTGCGGTTGATCATCGGGGAGTCGGGGCGGTTTCCGGAGTTGGCGAAAACGTTTATCCGCAACATTGCCAAGCCCGGAATTGAGCGGCTGACGCGGGATTTAGAATTTTATCCGCAATTAAAATTAGCCGATCCGGAGGTGGTGGCGCGGATGTTAATTGGGGCGATCGTCCATTATATATTGACCCAGGAAATCATGCACGGGGCGGAGATTTTGCCAATGGATCGCGATCGCTATATTGACGGTTTGGTGAGTTTGGTGGTTAAATCAGAAAATCGAGGTTGACAATCTTTCGGGAGGCAGAGGAAGAGTTGAATGAAGGACTCTACCCTGAAACTGAGGCTACTCCCCGTGAGACTTGAGGCACTTTGATCGATGAATCCGACTGTTCGGATTCGGAATCCCGCCCGGGAATCCCCGTCGCCTGATGGGCGGCTGCAGTCAAGAGAAATTCAATAATGCTGAAAATCAAACGATTAACCGGTTCCTTTTTTGCCGTACTTTTAGGATTCGGAGCGGTTGGAACAATAGAGCCAGCGATCGCTCAAATGCCACCCACAGAACAGTCAGAGCCAGTTAATCTCACCAATGAGCACCTGGATCGTTTTGCCAACGCTTTTCAGGCAATCCGCACCATTCAGCAAGAATCTCAGGAGGAAATGATCGCGGCTGTGGAAGCCGAAGGACTCACGATAGATGAGTTCAATACGATCGCCCAAAGCCAAGATTCGCCTGCAGCAGCCGAACAGGTATCGCCGGATCAGATCGAGCAATTTGCGACGGCAGCAGAGCAGGTGGCTGCAATTCAGACTCAGGCTCAAGATGAAATTCGGTCAGCCATTCAAGCTGAAAACCTGACGCTTCAAGAGTTTGAGCAGATTTTAATCAGGGTTCAACAAGATCCGAGCTTGCAGGCGGAAATTAATCAGCGTTTGCAGCGTTAAGGGAGATGATGGGTCAGGACTTCAGGACAAAATAGGCGATCGCCGAAGGGGGAAACGGGAAAACTAAAATTCCCAAAACCCCCTAGCCTCAACCTTACAGCCTACACCCCCACTGATGGGGCGGTTTTGGGTTTGCTAAAGTTGGTATGGAAGCCCTTTCCTGAGACTGACCCTCCCCTAACCTAGGATGTCCCTTATATCTAGCACTTCCCAACTTCCCGAAATCCCTGGCTATACCCTAGTTGAGCCATTGTATCTGGGTTCGCGAACGGCGGTTTATCGAGGGGTGCAAACAGCCCAACAGTGCCCCGTAGTGATCAAGCTGCTACGGCGGGAGAATCCGAGTTTTGGGGAGTTGGTGCAGTTTCGCAATCAATATGCGATCGCCAAAAACTTACCCGTTCCCGGTATTGTTCACCCCCTCAGTTTAGAACCCGTCGGAAATAGCTATGCTCTGGTCATGGAAGATGGGGGTGGAATCTCCCTCGAAACCTACAGCCACGAGCAACCTTTAGACTTAGAAACGGTGTTGATTATTGCCCTACAAATAGCGGACATTCTCCACGACCTACACCAACACCGAGTCATCCACAAAGACATTAAACCCGCCAACCTGCTCATTCACCCCGAAACCCATCAAGTCAAGCTAATTGACTTTAGTATTGCCTCCTTACTCCCCAAAGAAACTCCAGAAATTCAAAACCCCAATATCCTGGAAGGAACCTTAGCCTATCTGGCTCCGGAACAAACCGGACGCATGAATCGTGGCATCGACTATCGAGCGGACTATTACGCCCTCGGTGTCACCCTTTATCAACTGCTAACGGGTGGCTTACCCTTTGCTACCAACGACCCTTTAGAATTGGTGCACAGTCACATCGCTAAGGTGGCGACCCCCGTTCATGAGGTGAATCCTAATATTCCGGAAATAGTGGGGGCGATGGTTGCCAAACTCATGGCGAAGAATGCCGAAGACCGCTATCAGAGTGCTGTGGGAATCAAGCAGGATTTTCAGCACTGTTTAAATCAATGGCAAAAAACGGGAACTATTCGCCCGTTTGAATTGGGACAACGGGATCTGAGCGATCGCTTCATCATCCCGGAAAAACTCTACGGACGGGAAACCGAAGTTCAAACCCTCCTCGATGCTTTTTACCGCGTCAGTGAAGGGGGTTTAGAAGTGATGCTGGTGGCGGGATTTTCGGGCATTGGTAAAACCGCCGTTATCAACGAAGTTCATAAACCCATCGTCAAAAAACGGGGCTATTTCATTAAGGGTAAATTCGACCAATTCAACCGTGATATTCCTTTGAGCGCTTTTGTGCAAGCCTTCCGTGATTTAATGGAACAATTGCTCTGTGAATCTGACCAACAATTGGCTGATTGGAAGGCGAAAATTATGGAGGCAGTGGGGGAAAATGGGCAAGTATTAATCGAAGTGATTCCCGAACTCGAGCCAATCATCGGTTCACAACCCCCAGCCCTCCAACTGTCCGGGACAGCCTCTCAAAATCGCTTTAACCGACTGTTCCAAAAGTTTATTGAAGTCTTTACCCAAGCCGAACATCCTTTGGTGATGTTCTTGGATGATTTGCAGTGGGCTGATTCTGCCTCTCTACAACTTCTCAAGTTACTCATGAATGGTCGGGGTTATCTGTTACTTTTGGGAGCCTATAGAGATAACGAAGTCTCGCCCGGTCATCCGTTTATTCGAGTGATTGAAGAACTGAAAAAAGCCCGGGTTGTTGTCCATACAATTACCCTGGCTCCCCTACAGTTAGAAGAGGTGAATCCTTTGGTGGCAGATACCCTCACCTGCGAGCCGGAACTCGCCCAATCTCTCACTCAAATGGTGGTTCGCAAAACCCAAGGCAATCCCTTTTTTATCACCCAATTTTTAAAAACACTGCATCGGGAGGGCTATATTACTTTTAATGCTGAGTACGGCTGCTGGGAATATAATATTACCGAAATTACCGCCGTTGCCCTCAGTGATGATGTGGTGGAATTTATGGCCCAGCAGTTGCAAAGATTGTCACCAGAAACCCAGGATATTCTCAAGTTGGCGGCTTGTATTGGTAATGAGTTTGATTTGACGACTTTGGGGATTATTTCAGAGCGATCGCCGAGTCAAGTTGCGATCGCTTTATGGCGAGCTTTACAAGAAGGTTTGATTTTACCTACCACCCCAGTTTATAAGTTCTTTCAAGATCCGGATTCCCTTGAAGAGGAAGTAGAAGCGGTGGTGAATCCTTCCTATCGCTTTCTGCACGATCGCGTTCAACAGGCGGCTGATCTCCTCATCCCAGATGAGCAAAAACCGGCAACCCATTGGCAAATTGGTCAACTTCTCCTCGAACGCAGTTCCGGAGAAAAACGAGACGAAAAACTCTTTGAAATCGTCAATCAATTAAATTCGGGAGCCGCCTTAATTGACAGTCCAGAACAGCGGCATCAGTTGGCACAACTCAACCTCGAAGCCGGACGTAAAGCCGTCACCGCCGCAGCCCATAAGACCGCATCAAGTTATTTCCAAGCCGGACGGAACCAACTGCCTCCCCAGCCCTGGGAACAATGCTATGAGTTGACGCTGGTGTTGTTTTCTGAGGCGGTGGAAGTGGCTTATCTGAATGGAGACTTTACCCAAATGGAGCAACTGGCGATCGAGGTCTTAGAAAACGCCAGAACCCTGCTGGATAAGATTCAGACCTACGAGGTAAAAATTCAAGCCTATGTGGCTCAAAACCGTTTGTCGGAAGCCCTGGAATTGGCTCAATGCTTGCTGCGCCAATTAGACATTAATTTACCCCAAAATCCGACCCCTGAAGATATCGAAACAGCCCGACAAGAAATTCAGGCAACCATCGGCGATCGCACCGTCGGAGAGTTGCTCGATCTCCCTCCAATTCAACACCCAGAAAAACTAGCCGCTATCCGCATTTTAGTTGTCCTCGTTTCGATCACCTTTGTGGGGTATCCATCTCTGTTGCCCTGGGTTATCTGTGAGCAGGTGAATCTATCTCTAAACTATGGTAACTCTTCCTGGTCGGCTTTTTCTTATGCCAACTACGGAATTTTGCTCTCCAGTTTCGGGGATTTTAAAATCAGCAATGATTTTGGAGAATTGGGAATTAATCTATTAGAAAAATTTCAGGCAAAAAGCCTAAAATCAAAAATTTTTAACACAGTTTATGCCATGCTCACCCACTGGCACAAACCCCTTCAAGATTGCTTAAGACCTTTGATGGAGTCCTATCAATCTGGGTTGGAAACGGGGGATATAGAATATGCAGCTTACAGTCTTTTGCATCATAACGAGTACAATTATTTTTGCGGCCAAAATTTGAATCAATTAGCCGAAAATCTTGATAATTACAGTCATGCTTTAATCCAGATTAACCAGCTCAATACCCTCACCTATCATGAAATTTACCGACAGATCGTTTTGAATTTACTGGGACTCTCAGAAAACCCCACCGAGTTGGTGGGTGATGCCTATGATGAAAGGCGATCGCTACCCCGACATGAACAGATAGACGATCGCTATGCGCTGTATCAGGTTTATCTCAATAAACTGATTTTAAGTTATCTGTTTGGAGAAATTGAAAAAGCGGTGCAATTGGCGAATTTAGCCCAACAATATATTGATGGGGTATCCGGTTTATATTTTATTCCAGTATTTTACTTTTATGACTCCCTAGTTCGCCTAGCTGCCTATGGGATAACTCCCCAAGATGAGCAACCTGAGCTTTTACAAAAAGTCCAAAATAACCAGCAAAAAATGCGGCGATGGGCCGAGGCTGCACCGATGAATTTTCGCCATAAGTTTCAGTTGGTTGAAGCGGAGCGGTTTCGAGTGTTGGGAGAAATCATCGCAGCCATTGAATCTTACGAACAAGCGATCGTCGGAGCCAGCCGCTCTCAGTACCGCCAAGAAGCCGCCCTTGCCTACGAACTCGTCGGTCAATTTTATCTGGCTTGGGATAAGCCTAAAATCGCTCAAGTTTACCTCACCGACGCCTATCATGCCTATCTAAGTTGGGGAGCACGGGCAAAAGTTGCGGATTTAGAAAGCCGCTATCCTCGACTCCTCGCCGGGATTTTTCTCCCCCAACGTCCCGCCTTTTCAGCGACAGAAACCCTGTTGGGAACACCCGCTTTAACCGTCACTCAAACCGCTCCTAAACAGTCCTCGTCCGCCTCTAGCAGTACCAGTCTTTCCATTACCCTGGATTTGGCAACGGTGTTGAAAGCCTCTCAGACCCTTTCCAGTGAAATTGAACTCGACAAACTATTGGCAATTTTACTACAAACAGTATTGGAAAATGCGGGAGCTGATAAGAGTGTGTTACTGATGTCTCAACAGAATCAGTGGTTTGTCGAAGCCGTGGCAACCCTCGATCAACCCGTTCAAGTGCAGTCGATTCCGTTGTCGAGTTATCCCGAGCTTCCCCAGGGGCTAATTTATCGGGTGAAACGGAGTCTGGACGCGATGGTAATTGGGGATGCCACCGCCGATCCGTTACTGGCGACTGATACTTATATTCTGCAAAAAAAACCCAAAAGTTTACTCTGTGTTCCGATTTTACAGCAGGGTAAACTCATCGCTTTATTGTATTTAGAAAATCATCTGACAATTGATGCTTTTACCCGCGATCGCGTCGAGACTTTAAAAATTCTGGCTTCCCAAGCGGCTATCTCCATCGAAAAAGCCCGCTTATACGAACAAGTCGCCGAATATTCCCATCACCTAGAAGCCGAAGTTGAGCGAAAAACTCAAGCACTTCGTCAAAAAGCCCTCGATTTAGAGCAAACTTTAAAAAATCTCCAACAAACCCAAGCCCAACTGATTCAAAGCGAAAAAATGTCTGCCTTGGGTCAATTGGTTGGTGGCATTGCCCACGAAATTAACAATCCGATTAACTTCATTCATGGCAACCTTGAATATGCCTCCAGATATGTGATCGATTTATTGCAGTTAATCGACCTCTATGAACAAGAATATCCCCAAGAAAATCCCGTGATTCAAGGTGCGATCGAAGAGATCGAACTGGAATTTATACGAGAAGATTATTTGAACCTTTTCCAATCCATGAAAAATGGCAGTGAACGGATTAAGAAAATTGTTCTAAGTTTGCGAAATTTTTCGCGTTTAGATGAGTCCGAATTAAAATCTGTAGATATCCATGATGGTCTAGAGAGTACCTTAGTCATTTTACAAAATCGGTTGGCTGGCAAGGATAATCTGATGGCTATTGATGTCATCAAAAACTATGGAAAAATCCCCCATATTTTCTGCTATGCGGGTCAGTTAAATCAAGTCTTTTTAAGTATTTTTAGTAACGCAATTGATGCCTTAAAAGATAGGAGGCAAGAGCCAGAAAAAGCCGTTATTAGCATTAAAACAGAACGGTCAAATCAAGAGCAAATTAAAATCGTTATTGCCGATAATGGTAGTGGCATTTCAGAGGAACTTAAAAACCGCATATTTGAGCCATTTTTTACCACCAAACCCGTCGGCAGTGGCACCGGATTGGGACTATCGGTGAGCTATGCAATTCTGACCCGGCATGGTGGCAGTCTCACCTGTCAATCTCAACTGGGTGTGGGAACTGAAATGATCATTCAGCTTCCACTGAGTAGAGGCGATCGAGAATAGGCAATTCTTTAATCATTTGAAAAGTTTCTGGCTTCCCAACCTCCAATTCTGGGGGAACCAAGTTATGAAAGATTGCTGGGGTCGAGGGATTCATCAAACATTGACTGCAAATTTGGCGATCGCACCAAAGCCACCCGACCAAATCGGGGATCAATTTCTACTGCTGTAATCTCAATTTCATGGGATAGAGAACCGTCGGGACTGACAATAGAATGGGTGGTGGTTTCTCCCAGCTTGAGGAACAAACAGCGATCGAAGATCTGCCGTCTTCGATGCGGGGGTAAAAAATTTTGCTCTCCCATTTCCAGAGCGGCGGCATTATAAAACGACAACTTTCCCTCCAAGTTCAGCACCCCCGCCGGAGTTGAAAACTGCTCACACCACCGCAGGGTCAAAAACCACTTGGCATCGGATAATCGTTTGAAGACGCGATCGGGTTTGGGGTGCTGCAAAACCTTATATCCACCGGCAATAGCAATAATTGTGCCACCTAAAAAGCCGAATACAGTTCCAAGATCACTCATATTTCCGTTAATTTACGATTTAACTTTTATGTCAAAGCTTCGTAGCAAGGAAATGGTGGGTTACGGCACGAATGAAAAGTTGTCGGTTTTTCCGAAAAATTACGGCCGCGCCTAACCCACCCGACTGGACGGACTATTGCCTCATTTTAGCTGAAACTGTCTACTACTTATTTAGCCGGGAGGCCA
The DNA here is from genome assembly GCF_055795065.1 of Lyngbya sp. CCY1209. NCBI lineage: Bacteria > Bacillati > Cyanobacteriota > Cyanophyceae > Oscillatoriales > Microcoleaceae > Lyngbya > Lyngbya sp. CCY1209. The sequence continues at coordinate 20,694 of NZ_JAYFER010000501.1, read as the reverse complement.
CTGCATCTGACGCCCGCCGAGGATGTGAATATGGAGATGATCCACTGTCTGTCCCCCGTCCGAACCATTGTTTATGACCACCCGATAGCCATTTTCCAAACCCGCTTCCTGGGCGACCTGTTTCGCTTTCAGCAGCAGGTGCCCCATCAGGGCGTGGTCGTCGGGGACGGCATCATCGAGCTTGGGAATGGGTTTTTTGGGAATGAGAAGAATGTGGACGGGGGCTTGGGGCGAAATGTCTTTGAATGCCAACACCATATCGTCCTCGTAGACGATATCCGCCGGAATTTCCCGGTTGATAATTTTGCTGAAAATTGTGTCCGAATTGCTCATGATTTTTGAGTTCTCATATCGGTTAACCCGAAAGGGTTTACCACAAATTGGATATTCGCTATTATACGATCGCCCGCCGATCGGCGAAAATAGAGACGGACGAATCGTAAATATAATTTAATTATGTTAGCCAGGGTCTGGAGTGCGTCGGTGGTCGGCATCGACGCGGTGAAAGTCGGCGTCGAGGTGGACATCTCGGGGGGACTGCCGAAAATCGTGGTGTTGGGATTGCCGGATACCGCCGTACAGGAGTCGCGGGAACGGGTGAAGGCTACGTTGAAAAATGCCGGGTACGCCTTTCCGATGCGGAATATCGTCATCAACCTCACCCCCGCCGATTTGCGGAAGGAGGGGCCGAGTTTCGATCTGCCCATCAGCATCGGCATTTTGGCCGCTTCCGAACAGGTGAGAGCCGATCTGCTGGGGGATTTCCTGTTTTTGGGGGAGGTGTCCCTCGACGGCAGTTTGCGGCCCGTGGCGGGGGTTTTGCCGATCGCCGCCGAAGCGGAACGGATGGGGATCGCCGGGTTGGTGGTGCCGGAGGACAACGCCGGGGAAGCGGCGGTGGTGCGGGGGATTTCGGTTTATGGGTTCAAGTCGATTTTCGAGGTGACGGATTTTCTGGGCAATCCGGACGCCTACGAACCGGTGAAATTGAACGGGGAAGCGGTTTTGAGCGAACGGCGATCGCCCACTTTAGATTTAAAAGATGTCAAGGGGCAAGCCCACGCCCGCCGCGCCCTGGAAATCGCCGCCACGGGGGGACATAATTTGATTTTTGTCGGGCCGCCGGGGAGCGGTAAAACCATGTTGGCGCGGCGGTTGCCGGGGATTTTGCCACCTTTGAATTTCGAGGAGGCGTTGGAGGTGACGCGCATCCATTCGGTGGCGGGACTGTTAAAAAATCGGGGAACTTTGGTGAGCGATCGCCCCTTCCGCAGCCCCCACCATTCGGCGTCCGGACCGTCTTTAGTCGGCGGCGGTAGCTATCCGAAACCGGGGGAAATTTCCCTCGCCCATCGCGGTATTTTGTTTTTGGATGAATTGACGGAATTTAAGCGCAATGTGTTGGAATTTTTGCGCCAACCCCTCGAAGATGGGTTTGTGACGGTGACGCGGACTCGGCTTTCGGTGGTGTTTCCGTCCCAATTTACCTTGGTGGCGAGTACCAATCCCTGCCCCTGCGGTTATTTCGGCGATCCGATTCAGCCGTGCACCTGTTCCCCCCGACAGCGCGAACAGTATTGGGCGAAATTGTCGGGTCCGCTGATGGACCGCATCGATTTGCAGGTGGCGGTGAACCGATTGAAGCCGGAGGAAATTACCCGCCAGTCGGAGGGGGAGGGATCGGAACCGATACGGGTACGGGTGCAAAAGGGTCGCGATCGCGCTTATCATCGATTTCGGGAGTATGATCATTTACAGTGTAATGCGGAGATGCAGAGCCGCCACATTCAGCGCTGGTGCCGCCCGGATGAGGCGGGGTGTCAGTTGCTTGAAGCGGCGATTCGGCGGTTGGGGTTGTCGGCGAGGGCGAGCGATCGCATTTTGAAAGTTGCCCGCACTATTGCGGATTTGGCGGGGGATGAGGATGTGAAGGCGAATCATGTCGGGGAGGCGATTCAGTATCGGACTTTGGATAGAATGCAGTGAAAAAATCCGCAGATTTCGCAGATTTCACAGATTTAATTTGCCGGTGATTTGTTGTGGCGCTTTAGTGCATTTTTGAGCCCAAGCGCCACAACGATCGCGACCATTATTTGGCTTCCATCCAGTTGTCTCCGGCGTGGATTTCTACCAGCAGGGGGACGGATAATGAGCGGGCGTTTTCCATGGTTGATTTAATCTGAATTTCGAGTTCTTTCCATTCAGATTGGGGGATTTCAAAGACGAGTTCATCGTGGACTTGCAGCAATAATTTTGATTGGTAATTTTTGAGGATTTCATCCAATTTAATCATTGCGATTTTGATGATATCGGCACTGGAACCTTGGATGGGGGCGTTGGCTGCCGCCCGCAATATCTGTTCGTCTTTGTAGTTGAGGCGATCGCGATCGCGCCCTTTCAGCATTTCAAAATAACGCCGCCGCCCCAAAATTGTCTCGACGTAACCCTGAGACAGTGCCAATTCTTTCTGCGATTCTAAATACTTGAACACGCCGGGATATTGTTTGTTAAAACGTTCGATAAATAGCTTTCCTTCGCTTTGGCTGACTCCCACTTCTCGGGCAAATCGCTGCGCCCCCATTCCGTAGATCACGCCGAAGTTGATAATTTTGCCGAGGCGACGTTCTTGGGAGGTGATTTCGTCCCGTTCAAATAGCAGTTTTGCTGTCAAAGTATGGACATCTTGATTTGTATTATAAGCCTCGACTAAGACGGGTTCTCGACTCAGGTGGGCGAGGATTCGCAATTCGATTTGAGAATAGTCTGCCGATACCAACATCCAGCCGGCTTCGGGGATGAAGGCTTTTCTGATCTGGCGGGAAAATTCGGTGCGGATGGGGATATTTTGCAGGTTGGGATTGGAGGAGGATAAACGCCCCGTGGATGCGATCGCTTGGTTGAAGTCGGTGTGGATTCGCCCGGTATCCGATCGCACCAATTCCGGTAAGGCATCCACATAGGTTGATTTCAATTTTGACAGGGTTCGATATTCGATAATTTTATCAATAATCGGATGATCGCCTTGTAATTTTTCCAACACTTTGGCATCGGTGGAATAGCCGGTTTTCGTTTTTCGGCTTTTTTTCCGATCCAATCCCAATTTATCGAATAATAATTCGCTCAATTTTTTAGTCGAACCCAAATTGAAGGATTCCCCGGCATCGGCGTGGGCTTGTTTTTCGAGTTCTTCTAAGGTTTTTCCCAACTGTTTTGAGAGATTATTGAGATAGTCGCTATCGATGCGAATGCCGGTATATTCCATCTCCGCCAGGACGGGTTCGAGGGGCTGTTCGACGTTCCGCAGCAAGTCATCTAATTTCGGAAATTGTTTCAGGATGTCTTGCAATTTTTGGGTGATATGATAAGTGGTGTAAACGTCCAAACCGCAGTAGTTGGCGACGGTGGCGATATCCAGATCGGCGATGGTTTTGCCTTTGGGGACGAGTTGGCTATAGCTTTTGGCGGCGACTCCCAAATCGGGTACATATCTCAGGGATAAGTCTGTCAAATTGTGGGATTCTTCCGGGTTCAAAACGTAGCTGGCTAACATCGTATCGAAAACCACGCCTTTGAGTTGGATTCCCTGGGCCCGAAAGATGAGGCGATCGAATTTTGTGTTTTGGAAAGTTTTGGGATGGGTTTCGCTTTCCAAAATGGGGCGGAGGGCATCTAAAACTGTGTCTTGCGGCAGGGTTTCTTCTGTGGGATGATTGAGGGGAATATAGGCGATATCGGAGGGTTCGGTTCCCCAACAGCAGCCGATGCCGACGAGTTTGGCGTCGCGGGGTTCGAGGGCGGTGGTTTCCGTGTCCCAGGCGACGGGTTTTTGGGCGTCGGTGTGGGTTTGGAGGCGATGGATTAGTGTTTCTAAGGTATCCGGAGTTTTAATAATTTGGGGTCGGATGGAATTGTCGATTTTGGGGTTATTGTTTTTTTCGGTATCTGCGGCGCTGAAAAACCAGGTATCTCCGTCTTCGGGTTCGGAAATGTCGATGTTTTTTTCGACTTCCACCGTTCCGTTGAATTGATGCTGGATCTGATTGATTTGATCGATAAAAGATTGGAATTCGAGGCGCTGCAATAATGGGATAATGGTGTCGCGATCGAATCCCGTCAGTTGGCAATCTTCCCAGTCGAGTTCGAGGGGGACATCCACGACAATTCTCGCCATATGCTGGGAGTGGTAGGCTTCGGTTTTGCCTTCCCGGAGTTTTTTGGCGATCGCACCCCCGATCGCATCCAAAGAATTATAAATTTTATCCAAAGTGCCGTATTGTGACAGCAGTTTCACCGCCGTTTTTTCGCCGATGCCGCGCACGCCGGGAATGTTATCGGATTGGTCGCCGCACAGTGCTTTATAATCGACAACCTGTTCGGGAGTAATCCCCAATTTTTCATAAACCTTTTCGGCGGTAAATTCCTGGGGAGTGCTGCCTTTTCCGTGCCCCAAATAGAGGACGGCGATCTGTTTTTGGGGATCGACAAGTTGAAATAAATCGCGATCGCCCGATAAAATTTTGACTTGATAACCCGCCGCGCTGCCCCGTTCGGCGAGGGTTCCCAGAACGTCGTCCGCTTCAAAACCTTTCACCGACAAAATGGGGACGCGGAACCCTTCGAGGAGCTGTTTCAAGTTTTCGACATCTTCGATAAAATCGGGGGGGGTTTCGGCGCGATCGGCTTTGTAGGTGGCGTCAGCTTCGTGGCGGAAGGTGGGGTCGGCGCGATCGAATGCGATCGCCACGGACTCGGGTTTGTAGGTTTGGATGACCTCCAGGAGGGATTTGAGGAAGCCGAAACAGACACTGGTGGGGATTCCCGCCGCCGTTTGCAAGCCCCCACTCCGACTTTTACCGAAGGCGTAGTAGGCGCGAAAGGCTAGGGAATGGCCGTCAACGAGGATCAAAAGCGGAGAATTGGAAGACACGGCGGAGCAGTTGTGTAACAATACGATTGAATCTTTTTTATTGTAGTCGTCATCCGGCTTGGCGGGGAAAAGCAGAATTTTCCCATTTTGCCCGGGGTGCCGGGACAGTTGACCAAATCTTACGCTGGCGAAGTGATTCATGGATTGGCTGGAAATTTCCGATAATTGGGTTCTGATTCCGCCGCAACCGAAGGGAATCGTGCATTTTCTGGGGGGGGCGTTCGTGGCTTCGGCCCCCCACCTGACCTATCGGTGGCTGTTGGAACAAGTAGCCCGCCAGGGATACGCCGTGGTGGCGACGCCGTTCGTCAACACCCTCGACCACGGGACGATCGCCCGCGATGTGCTGTGGACCTTCGAGGACGGTTTGGAGGACTTATTTGCCACCCGGCGGCTGAAACGGCGGGGGCTGCCGATCTACGGCATGGGGCACAGCATGGGGTGCAAGTTGCACCTGCTGATCGGGTCGTTATATTCGGTGCGGCGGGCCGGAAATATTTTGATCTCGTTCAACAATTACGCCGCCCGCCAGTCGATCCCCCTGGTGGAACAGTTGTCGTCGGTGATGCCAGTGGAATTTACCCCCACGCCGGACGAGATGAACCGGTTGATCCGCGATCGCTATCAAGTCCGGCGGAATCTGCTGGTCCGGTTCAGCAAAGATACCATCGACCAGACGGCGGGACTGCACAGGATTTTAGACCGGCGGTTTCCCGGACTCGTCACCCTGCAACAGTTGGGTGGCGACCACCAGACTCCTTTGGGGCAGGATATGAGCTGGCCCGTCGTGGGCGAGGTGTTCACCCCCATCGACGCGCTCTCCCAGTGGTTGAAGCAGGAGATGTACCGGGATCTGTACCGGCTGAAGCGGGAAGTGCTGCAATGGCTCAACCCCCTGGCTCCTGTTTAGGCGGGCGGGCTAACATTTGGGTGGCGGATCGACGTATTTCACGATCGCCAGACAATTGCGGCCGTCCGGAGTGCGCCGATAACTCAACTCGTCGGCGATGTCCCGCATCAGTTTCAAACCCCGCCCCCCCGTGGCGGTGCGGTCGGTTTTGGGGGACATCTCGCGGAGTTTCTGTTCCAGGTCGAAGGGTGAGCCGCGATCGAAAATTCGCATTTCGATCATTTCCGCCGATAGGCTGACCTCAATTTCGATCGGAACGTCCGGAGAAAATTCCCGGTGGGCGTGTCGCACGGCGTTGGTAAATCCTTCCGCCAAAGCCAGTTGGCAGCGCAGCCAAACCGATTCCGGAATTGAGGGCGGATGCCATTGGGCGAACCACCCCAGGACATCCGCCAACTGATCTAAATTTGTGGGGGTTTGAAACCGGATCGTGCGGGGGACAGAAATCGGTTCAGAACCTTCAAATTGAATCACGCTTGATATGACAATGTAACACAGTGATGTCCGGGCCACAAACGAGTTTACATCTCAATTTAGCACGGCTGCTAACTTCTCGGAGAGTGCGATCGAGGCATCATCTGATTAGACTATACTCTATTTATGCCCGAGATGGCTGAGAACGTTGCTTTCCAATCTTGACCCAAAACTGTTTGAACTTCAGCTCCCATGTTTAAAATTTTAGTGATTGACGATGATACTGTAATTCGGGAACTGCTCAAAAGAACGCTCAAAAAGCAGGGTTACGATGTTGCGGTGGCGAGCAACGGTGAAGAAGGCATCCAGAAAGCAAAAGAATTGCGTCCGGCGCTGATGATTTGCGATTGGATCATGCCCAGACTGACGGGGATCGAAGTGTGCCGGCAGGTGAAAGCGACTCCGGAATTATCCACGACCCAATTCTTTTTGCTGACGTCTCTGACGGCGGTGGGCGATCGCGTCAAGGGGCTCGACGCGGGGGCGGACGATTTCATTTCCAAACCCATTGAAATGAACGAGTTGTATGCCCGGGTGCGGGCGGGGCTGCGACTCCACCAACTCAGCCGGGACCTGCAAACCCAAAAGCAACTGTTGGAAACGGAGTTGTCGGAGGCGGCGGAATACGTGCGATCGCTCCTCCCCGAACCCCTCGAAGATCCGGTGCGGGTGGAAGCCAAGTTCATTCCGTCCCGGCAGTTGGGGGGCGACTGTTTCGATTATTTCTGGCTCGATTCCGACTCTTTGTCGATGTATCTCTTGGACACCTCCGGACACGGGCTCCGGGCCGCTTTGCCCTCGGTTTCGGTGTTGAATTTGTTGCGATCGCGGGCTATTCCCAACATCAATTACTACCAACCCAGCGACGTGTTGCGATCGCTCAACACCACCTTCCAGATGACCTACCAAAACGACAAATATTTTACCATTTGGTACGGCGTTTACAATCGCATTTCCCGCCAACTGATCTATGCCAGCGCCGGCCACCCCCCCGCCATCCTCCTCTCCGGCCGCCACAACAACAAACTCAAAATTCAGCGCTTGAAAACCCCCGGAATGCCCGTGGGAATGTTTTTAGAAGCGGAATATACGGACGCCCACTGTCACATCGAAAACAACAGCAATCTTTATATTTTTAGCGACGGCGTTTATGAAATTCACCAGCCCGACGGCAGCATTTGGGGCCTGGATTCTTTCATTCAAGCGCTGATTCGATACAATGACTTTCAACCCGGGAGCCTGACCTCCATTCTCGATCGGGTCAAATCCATGAATTTAAACCAACCCTTCGACGACGATTTCTCCCTCCTAAAAATCAGTTTTTTCTAGACTCAATGTCGCCGAAAATAGAAAAAATCGCCCATCCGATCAGATCCGGTAATTGACCGGACAGACCCCTTTAACGGAGGCGATCGGCGTCAGGCCGGGTGCGAGGGAAGAGGAGCTTTCAGCTTTCAGCTTTCAGGTATCAGCGTTTCGGCTGAGGGCTGATCACTGACGGCTTTCTCCTCGATACAAAAACAGCGCGGCAGCCACCGATTCGGCGCTGCCGACCCTCAAATTGAGTCTCCCAATTGGGGAGAAAAAAGCAGCCGTTCGATACCGAAAAGAACGGTCGAAGATAACAGCCCCGAGTGCGGACGATACCAACCCGACGGAGAAAATAGAAAGAAGGGAGTAAGGGCTTGAAAAAATCAACGAAATCTGAAAAATTAGCGGTGAGACTCTCGTTGGCGTTCAAATTCCTCTCGGCTTTCAAACAGCTCGAACACCCGATCCATACTGGTCAGTTCAAACAGGATTCTAATTTGCTCATTGATCGAACAAATCACCAATTTACTATTTGCTGCCCTCACGGTTTTGAGCGCCAACACCAGAGCCCCCAGACCCGAACTATCCATGAACGTGACATCTTGAAAATCGATCAAGATCGTTTCGGCTCCCTTTTCAACCAGCCGAGCAATATCTTGACGGAATTCGCGCGCTTTGGTACCGTCTAAAATGCCTTCTGGTTGCAGGACTTGAACATCAGAACTCATATTTTTTTGAGATTGAAGCATAAGAATGACTCGCCCGATTCCGCTAGTATAACTTTGAAATGCGCCGAGAGCCAAATGCCCGCCGGAAAATCAGAAATTCCGTTTCAAGGACGATTCGAGCGATCGGAAACTGGATGCGGCGGATTTCCCATTGCACTTTCGTTTCCGCACTCTAACGGCATCTTTCAATTTTCATCGTTCCGGGCCGACCTTGGCGCGGTAGAGAAGTCGATCGCCCTGTCGGTAGCCGGCGTACCGCACGACGACGGCATCCCCGGGCTTTGCGGTTCCTTCTATCAATTGGTGTAGATGCGGATCGTAGGAAACTCGGGAACCGACGGGCGCGACGATCTCCACCCCCCATTGTTGCACAAGTCGCTCGACGGGTTTCAACAGGGGCAGCAAATTTTTGGCGGCCAATTGGGGATTCTCCCGCGCTTTCTGGGCCGCCGTCGGCCACTGCAGGAGCCAAGATTCCAACGTCTGCAAACTCGCCCCCTGGAACTCCGCCGCCAGGGACTCCCGCAGTTGCTCCAGTTCGGCCTGCACGCGCCGATATTCCCGTCGCAGTTCCTGACTCGAATCCGCCTGGGGGGCCAACTCCCCGCCGTCCGGGGTGAAGGCGGCCAGGAGTTCCGCCAGGGAAATTTGCAGCGCCGCGGCGATCTTGATCAGAATTTCCACCCGAGTTTGCAAAGCCAATCCCTGGCAGAGCCGAAAGAACTGCAACTCCCCGACCCCGGACGCCCGACTCAATTCTCTGAGACTAGAAAACCCCGCCTGTTGCATCAGGCGTTGCAACCGGGGGGTATACTCAGTTGGCGGCAACCTATCCATACAATTGACAATACGAGACCTCGATTTCGAGCCTAACTCAGATCGGGTCTACTTGCTGCCGTTTCCGGTATCGCCGCCGCCCTGGAGGTGCGCTTCCAAGAACCACAGGCGCATATCGACGGTGCGGGAAATTTCGGTGTACAGGTCGGCGGTGTCCGCGTCGCCGAGGTCGTCGGTTTTGCCGATCGCCTCCCGCAGGGATTTGGCGTAGGGGCCGAAGCGATCGGCTAGGGCGACCACGTGATCCCGCCCGTCGTCGATGTCGAGGGGATATTCGGGCAGGGCGGACTGGCTCGCGGCGATGCGGGCCGTTCCCATCGCGTAGCCCCCCAACGTGGTGACTCGCTCGGCCAACATATCGATGTATCCTTCCAATTCGCCGGCCATTTCGTCAAACAGCAGGTGCAGTTGGTAGAAGTGAATCCCCTTGACGTTCCAGTGGGCTTGCTTCACCTGGGTTTTGAGGTCCAGGGTGTCGGCCAAGCTCTGGTTGAGAATGGCGACGATTTGGGAGCGGGTGTCCTCCGGCAGATCGATGCGGGTGGAGTAGAATCGCGTTTTTGCTTTCGTGCTGGTCATGATCGCTGACTCCGACTGAGTGTTGGTGATGTAATCCGGAAAAATCCGACAAATTTCTAAATTTTATTCGGTTGTGGACCTTGATGAATCTATCTTAAGCCAGATGCTTCCGCAAAACGGAACGGGGCGCCCGGCGCACGTTGCAGCGGATGGTTTCCTGGCCTATGTGGCTGCAGGCCTCAAAGCGGTGGCATCCGGAGAATCCGTAATACTGGCCGTCCACTTCCAGGACTTCGATGGGTTCTTGCAACCCGATCGCCCGGATGGATTCCATGAGCGATCGCACTTTTTCCGGGTCGGTTGCCCGGGGCAAGGGTCGCCGGATTTGTTTGAGCGGTATGTCCTGAACCTTCATGTGGGCATCTCGATCTCACTGCCTTAATCATACTCATAATGACTTCAAGTTGACAAGCCATATCAAGAAATGATCACAAAATCCGGAGGGGGGTTCTCGGGCCGGAGAAATCAGATCGAGTTTCGGTGGCATTTGGGCCCGGAGGGGTGAATCTGTCGCGATCGCCGGAGAAACTGTTGAAACGGCTCGGGGTGTATTAGAGTAATTCAAATCGAGATCGGTGAGGCGATCGCGGTGGCATTTGGCGAAGCTCGTATTCCGACGGCGAACCCTTCCCCGTCCGCCCGACGGGGGACGCCCGAAAGCCGAAACATAATTTATGACTGCCGAGTAACCATGACAAGGGATAAAAGACGACAGAAAATTGCAATTTTTGACAGTGGTGTGGGAGGACTGACGGTGTTGAGGGAGCTGTACCGACAACTCCCCAACGAATCGATTCTTTACTTTGCCGATACGGCGAGGCTGCCCTACGGCACGCGATCGCCCGAAGAGATCGTGCAGTTCGTCCGCGAAATCATCACTTGGGCCGTCGGGCAGGACGTAAAAATGGTGTTGATGGCCTGCAATACCAGTTCCGCCCTCGCCCTAGAAACAGTGCAGTCCGAATTCGAGATCCCCATTTTGGGCCTGATCCTGCCCGGAGCCCGAGCCGCCCTGACTCGGGGCGAACGCATCGGCGTCATCGCCACCCCCGCCACCGCCGCCAGCAACGCCTACCGCCAAGCGATTCAAGAAATGAATCCCGGCGTACAAGTGTGGCAGGTGGGGTGTCCGGCCTTCGTGCCACTGATCGAGCACAACCGGATTCACGACCCCCAAACCTACGAGGTGGCGCGGGAGTATTTGACTCCCCTGATCGAACAGCGCATCGATACGCTGATCTACGGCTGCACCCACTATCCCCACCTGGCCCCCGTGCTGCGATCGCTCCTCCCCAGTTCGGTCGAGTTGGTCGATCCGGCGGTGCATTTGGTGGCGGCGGTCGTCCAGGAATTGGAGTTGCTCGGTCTGGGAAATACCCACCTCCCGCGGCCGACCCGGTTTTGCGTGAGTGGCGCCCCCGAACAGTTCGCCAACCTCTCGGTGCAGTGGCTCGGATACACCCCCGCCGTCGAATCGATCGCCCTGCCGACGGTCGAGAAACGGGATCAATTAACAATTAATAATTAATAATTAACAATTAATAATTGTTAATTTTGGCCCGCGCAACGATTCAACGCCCAGGGCCGGGAAAATTTCCCGGCCCTAGGCGTTGATAGCGCAGTCCGAGCCGCGTCGTTACAGATCTGACGGGTTCACACGTTAGCCGACTCCTATTCGTTTTCTCGATACTTCTGGAAGGCTAAGGTGATGTTGTGGCCTCCGAAGCCGAAGGAGTTGGAGAGGGCCACCTCGACGGGTTGGCTGCGGCTCTGGTTGGGGACGTAATCCAGATCGCATTCGGGATCGGGAGTTTCCAGGTTGATGGTGGGGGGAATTTTGTCGTTGGCGATCGCCAAAACCGTGGCCACCGCCTCGATGCCGCCGGAACCCCCCAGCAGGTGGCCGGTCATGGATTTGGTGGAACTGACGGCGACCTTGTCGGCCTGTTCGCCCAGGGCCGTCTTGATGGCCGCGGTTTCCGTGGGGTCGTTGGCGGGGGTGCTGGTTCCGTGGGCGTTGATGTAGCTGATGCGGTCGGGGGTGAGTCCGGCGTCCTTCATGGCCAGGGCGATCGCCTTAGCCGCCCCCGTGCCGCCGGGAACCGGGGAGGTCATGTGGTAGGCATCGCAGGTCATGCCGTAACCGACGATCTCGCCGTAAATCTTGGCGCCCCGGCTGCGGGCGTATTCCAATTCTTCGAGGAGGAGAATTCCAGCCCCCTCTCCCATCACGAAGCCGTCCCGCCCCACGTCAAAGGGGCGGCAGGCGCGGGCCGGGTCGTCGTTGCGGGTGGAGAGCGCCCGGGCTGCAGAAAATCCGGCGACGGAAAGGGGAGTCACCGCCGCTTCCGTGCCGCCGCAGATCATGGCCCGGGCGTATCCCCGCTGGATCAATCGAAACGCATCGCCCACGGCGTTCGATCCCGCCGCGCAGGCCGTCACCGGGCAGGTGTTGGGGCCCTTGGCTCCCGTGTGGATGGCGGTGAGTCCGGCGGCCATGTTGGCGATCATCATCGGAATCATGAACGGGCTGCACCGGTCGGGGCCGCGGGTCAGGTAGATCTCTTGCTGATCTTCGAGGACTTTCAAACCCCCGATGCCCGTCCCGATAATCACCCCCACCTGGTCCGCATTCAGGTCGTCAATCACAAATTCCGCGTCTGCGAGCGCCTGTTTGCTCGCGGCAATAGCAAATTGGGCAAACCGGTCCATGCGCTTGGCTTCTTTGCGGGCGATGTAATCGCAGGGGTCGAATCCCTTCACTTCGCCGGCCATGCGGCAGTCGTGCCGTGACGCATCGAATAAGGTGATCGGGCCGATCCCGTTCTGTCCGGCCAGCAGTCCCTCCCAATACTCGGCAATGGTATTGCCAATCGGAGTCATTGCCCCCAGACCTGTAACAACAACGCGCTTGCGGTTCATATCAGTCATGATTTTTTTTCAAAAAGTTAACCACCCAGAATGCAGGACACAGGTGAAGTTGCTGGCCCTCAAACCCGCCAGCCTTCAAACGACGATGCCGATGGGGTGGCGGAGCTCACGAAAAGGTTATATGATCCGAACCGGAACGTCCCCGGCGCGCGATCGCGAGAAAAGCGATCGCCGAGATTCAGTGTCCGAGATAGAGTGGCTTAGGCCGACGCGGCAACTTGACTGTCGATATAGTTGACCGCGTCTTCAACTGTGAGGATCTTTTCCGCTTGTTCGTCGGGGATTTCGATGTCGAATTCATCTTCCAACGCCATGACCAGTTCCACTACGTCCAAGGAATCTGCGTTCAAGTCATCGGCAAAGCGGGCATCTGGAGTCACTTGGTTTGCATCAACTTCCAGTTGGTCGGAAACAATTTTTTTGACTTTCTCCAGGGTGTCTGCACTCATAATCTAAATGGTTCCTCGTTTTGGATGTCGCGTATACCATCTTATCTGAAAGCGCGATCCCCGCGATAATGATTTGCCACTTTTGTGACTGGCACCGCCGCCGCCCGGGTCGGGGGAACCGCTGTGCCCCGCCAGGGGGCAGGGAGGGAACCTTCAGGGTTTTTTCCACTGCCGATCGCCCCTTTCCGAGGGATGATAGATCCAGGGGCGCGATCGACCCCCGTGTTAGCGGAGAACACCACTGCCATGCCATCTCAAACGCTCAAATACGCCTATTTCCCCGGCTGCGTCGCCCAGGGGGCCTGCCGGGAACTCTACCAATCGACAGAAATTTTGACCCGCACCCTGGGAATCGAGTTGGTGGAGTTGAAAAAGGCCTCCTGCTGCGGGTCGGGAACCTTCAAGGAGGACTCCCAACTGCTCGAAGATACGGTCAACGCCCGCAACATCGCCCTGGCCGAAGAATTGCAATTGCCCCTGCTCACCCATTGCAGCACCTGCCAGGGGGTGATCGGCCGGGTGGACGAACGCCTCAAGGAGTCTCAAACCGCCGACCCGGCTTACCTGGAACAGGTCAACCAACTGCTTCAGCAGGAAAGCTGCACCCCCTACAAGGGCGCGACGGAGGTGAAACACCTGCTCTGGGCCCTGGTGGCCGACTACGGCCTGGAGGAAATTCAACGCCGCGTTACCCGGAAACTCTCGGGACTCAAGTGCGCCGCCTTCTACGGGTGCTATCTGCTCCGCGCCCAAACCCAGTTGGCCTACGATGACCCCTACCAGCCGGAATCGATGGAAAACCTGTTCCGGGCCGTGGGCGCCACGCCGATTTACTACCGGGGCCGGACCCAGTGCTGTGGCTGGCCGATTTCTAGCTACGCGACGACGGAATCCTTCAAACTGGCCGGCACCCACATCCAGGAGGCGATCGCGGCCGGGGCCGATTGTATGGTCACGCCCTGCCCCCTGTGCCACCTCAACCTCGACTCCCGCCAGCCGGAAGTTGAAAAAGTCATCGGGCGCTCCCTCGGTTTGCCCGTCCTCCACCTCCCCCAACTCGTCGCCCTCGCCCTCGGCGTCGATCCCAAAGCGTTGGGTTTGGACAACCACATCGTCTCCACCCATCCCGTGTTGGAGAAATTGTAGGGAGTAGGGAGTAGGGAGTAGGGAATAGGGAATGGGGAATGGGGGTTCTGCTTCTTCCGCTCCCTCCGCCCCACACCCCACACCCCACACCCCACACCCCACCTTTAAAATATTACAGAATTTAAAGTTTTGTCGCCTTGTGTATCTTGACGGGCAAACACTGGGGTAAAGTGATCGAAGATATACGATAATCCAGCTTTGAAGATAGCCGTTTAATCTACATCCCTTGTAGATGCGGTCACACCTGAGATCTTTGGGAGAACTTATTCAATGTCTCATTCCGTCAAAATTTACGATACCTGTATCGGCTGCACCCAGTGCGTTCGGGCCTGCCCTCTGGACGTCTTAGAGATGGTTCCTTGGGACGGCTGCAAGGCGGGCCAAATTGCCTCCTCCCCTCGCACCGAAGATTGCATCGGCTGCAAGCGGTGTGAAACGGCTTGTCCCACCGACTTCCTCAGCGTCCGGGTTTACCTCGGCGCCGAAACCACCCGCAGCATGGGTCTGGCCTACTAAAGCCGGCCCGATGGCCGAAAAAGCAAACGCTTTGGGGAACCAACGCGATTTGTCAGTTCCACTTGTTATAGGTTCAACATTTATAGAGAGGGCGATTCGCTCCCTCTTTTTTTTGGGTATCGCTTACAATTTGTGAACATTCCTCCAGTCTCCTCCCTGGGGAGGGGAGAGAACCGGATCGCCGCAAGATTTGACGGTATATTACCGTATGGGGTGAAACCCAGATTGTCTACCCTTGAGGAGCTACAGCCAAATGTGTGGAATTGTTGGTTACATCGGCACCCAAGCCGCCACGGAGATTTTACTGTCGGGATTGGAAAAGCTGGAGTATCGCGGTTACGACTCCGCAGGGCTGGCCACGGTCTGGGAAGGAAAAATTCACTACATCCGCGCCAAGGGCAAGCTCTACAACTTGCGGGATAAACTGGCCCAGGTGGAAATGCCGGCCCGCATCGGCATCGGCCACACCCGCTGGGCCACCCACGGCAAGCCGGAGGAACACAACGCCCACCCACAACTCGACACCCACGGGCGGGTTGCGGTGGTTCAAAATGGGATTATCGAAAATTACCGGGAATTGCGGGAGCAGTTGAAGGGGAAGGGACACGAGTTCAAATCCGACACCGATACGGAAGTGATTCCCCACTTGATTTCGGAGATTTTATCCACCCAATCCAAACCGGAACCCGGTTCGCCCTCCGAGTTTTTCGATGCGGTGCGGAAGGCGGTGAACCGGTTGGAGGGGGCTTTTGCGATCGCCGTTTTGTGCGCGGACCATCCCGGCGAGTTGCTGGTGGCCCGCCAACAGGCGCCCATCTCCATCGGTTTGGGACAGGGGGAATTTTTCTGCGCCTCCGACACCCCCGCTTTGGTCCCCTACACCCAGGCGGTGCTGAGTTTGGATAACGGCGAACTGGCCCGTTTGACCCATTTGGGGGTGGAAGTGTACGGCTTCGACGGTTCCCGCCTCAACAAAATGCCCCGCATCCTCAACTGGAGTCCGTCCCTGGTCGAAAAGCACGTCTTCAAGCACTTCATGCTCAAGGAAATCCACGAGCAACCGGGGGTGGTGCGGGACTGTCTCAACGCCTACATCCACGACGACTGGCAGGGTGGGGAGGAAACGACTAAAGGGAAATCGAAAACGGCAATTCCCTCTCCCATCAATTTGAACCTGCCCGGTGCCCTGTGCGACGGCCTCGAACAGGTGCAGATTCTCGCCTGCGGGACGAGTTGGCACGCCAGTTTGGTGGGCAAATACCTGCTCGAACAGTTGGCGGATTTGCCGACGACGGTGCAGTACGCCTCGGAGGCCCGCTACGCGCCCATCCCCCTGCGCCCCAACACCCTCACTGTCGGCGTCACCCAGTCCGGGGAGACGGCGGACACCCTGGCGGCGTTGGCGATGGAACAGCAGCGCCGGATTAATGCTGCGCCTGAGTTCGCCCCCCGTCTGTTGGGAATTACCAACCGCCCGGAGAGTTCTTTGGGTCAAATGGTTCCTCACCTGATCGATACTCGGGCGGGGATCGAAATTGGCGTGGCGGCGACGAAGACATTTTCGGCCCAGTTGATCGCGTTTTATTTGTTGGCGTTGGATTTGGCTTGGCGGCGGAAGACGCTGGCGCCGGCCCGCATTCAGGACATTATCAGCGGGTTGCGACAGTTGCCCGGTCAAATTGAGTTGATGTTGAGTGCCGACGCGGGAGATATTGAAGAACTGTCCCATGAGTTTAGCGAGACGCAGGATTTCATTTTCTTGGGTCGGGGGATCAATTTTCCGATCGCTTTGGAAGGGGCGTTGAAATTGAAGGAAATTAGTTATATCCACGCGGAGGGATATCCGGCGGGGGAGATGAAACACGGCCCGATCGCGCTGTTGGATGATAAGGTACCGGTGGTGGCGATCGCGATGCCGGGTTCGGTTTACGAAAAGGTGATTTCCAACGCCCAGGAAGCGAAGGCCCGGGATGCGCGACTGATCGGGGTGACACCGAAGGACGTGCCGGAGTCTGTCGAAATTTTTGATGATTTATTGCCCGTCCCGGAAGTGGACGAATTGTTGTCGCCCATTTTGACGGTGGTTCCCCTACAATTGTTGGCGTACCACATCGCGGCGCGGCGGGGATTGGATGTGGATCAGCCGCGGAATTTGGCGAAATCGGTGACGGTTGAGTAGGCGAGTGCTATATATTCGTATCCGATCCGGTTTGTTACCTCGGCTGGGGTGAGAGTTGCCAAGATCTCTCGAATTTCGGATTGGGTACGAGTATTGTAAAGTTTCAATAAGAATAGCCGTCCTCAATTTTGCCGGGATGGGATAGCTGACCATGTGATCTGGCGTTGGCATGGGTTCGGTCGTGCGGATGACGCAACAGTGTTGTACCATTTTGATCAAACCCAAAGCTTCACTCTATGCCAAACCTTCACAAATGGAAATTTATCGTTTTGACACTGGTGGCGATCGCAGTGGGAACGATTTTGATGGTCACACCCTTGGTCCGAGGGCAAGACTCGGCGACACCTCCACCTTCGCAACCGACTGAAGCGATCGCAGAAGTTGAAAGCACCGGCACTTTGCAAGCAGAAGAAAATGGGGAAGAATTGGAGATTATCCAACTGCAAACTCGATTGAAGCAGAAAGGGTATTATCTGGGGGCGATCGATGGGGTTTACGGAGAGGAAACCCGAGAGGCGGTTTACAACTTTCAACTCAGTTCGGGATTGGAGGCGACGGGGGAAATTGACCGGGAAACGTGGAGGTTGCTCGGAGGTGTCCCAGTCTCCGTTCCCCAAGTTCCCCAAGATGAGCCGTCCACACAACTTCTCTCTCCTGATATTCAAAAAATCGTCGATCGCGGGGAGTTGATCGTCGCCACAATCGCCAATGATATCGCACCATTTTTTGTTACAAATGAAGGGGGTAAACTGGAAGGATTGGATGTCGAAATTGCCCGGGGATTAGCCGACAATCTGGGGGTAAAATTGCGCTTCAATCGCAGCGCCAAAACGTTTAATGAAGTGGTCGATCTGGTCACAAAAAATGAAGCAGATTTGGCAATTTCCAAACTCAGCCAGACTTTTCAACGGGCGAAAATTATTTCTTTTTCTAACCCTTATTTGACCATGCGTCACGGTCTTTTATTGAATCGATTGCAGTTGAAAAAGGCGGCTCAAAATAAAGATATTGTCGATTTTTTAAAGGATTTTGAAGGAAGAATGGGTGTAATCAATGGTTCTTCCTACGAGGGATTTGCGAAGCAGAAATTCCCGAAGGCGACAATTGTGAGATATTCCAGTTGGGAAGATCTGATCGAGGGAGCGATCCGGGGGGATATATTGGCGGCTTACCGGGATGAGTTGGAAGTCAAAAAGATTCTCATCAACCAACCCAATGCCGCTTTGAATTTTCAAACGGTCGCCCTGACCGATAGTCAAGATCCGATCGCGATCGCCTTGCCTTGGTCTAGCTATCATTTGTTAGAGTTCGTTAATTTATACTTGACAATGACCGATAAAAGTTATACTGTCGGTCAATTATTGGCAGATTACTCGGATTTTTTTGAACCTGCAAATGGAACTCAAACCGGAGAAAAATTGAACCATGAAAAAAAACAAAATATTCACCTTTAAGGGTTTCATAAAAATAGTGCGAAATCCCTGGTCTATCGTGCCGGCAATTCTGATTGGATTATATTTGGGAATTTTTCAAAAGGACATCGCACTGCTGCTGACTCCCTTCGGAACCCTTTATCTGACCCTGCTGAAAATGTGCGTTTTGCCACTGTTATTTTCGGCGATAACGATGAGTGTGGGAAAGCTGATTGGCAGTCATGAAGCGAATAAATATGTGAAACGGATTCTGATTGTTTTTGGGATGGGGTTGGTGGGAGTCAGTGCGATCGGTGCGGTGGTGGCGATCGGAACGAATCCGGGGGGAAATTTAGATGATTCGACCTTGACCGCTTTGGGGGTAATTGTGAATACCTCCGAGTTGGATTTGCAGGTTTCTTTGAGTGGACTCACTCCCGAAGTCACCGAAGAACCCATGTTAATATCGTTTTTATTCAACTTGGTTCCGGACAATATTTTTTCATCTTTGAGTGAAGGTAATTCTCTGGAAATCTTATTTTTCTCCATCGTGTTTGGCATCGCGATGGGATATTCAAAAGAATCGGCGAAGGAAGATGTATTTAGAATTTTAGAAACGGTCTTTACTGCGGCTAAAAAATTGATCGATTGGATCATCATATTCTTGCCCTTCGGCCTGTGTTTTCTTTTGGCTTCTCAGATGGCGACCACCGGCTTTGGCATTTTGATCGCCATGCAAAATTTTGTGCTGATTACAATTTTAGCTTTTGCGGTTATATACGGGCTGAGTACCCTGGTGATTTGGAAAAATGCGGGTGTCTCTTTGTGGACGGTTTTGATGAGTTTAAAAGAACCGACGATTTTGGCTTTGGCAACTCGCAGCAGTTTCACCTGCCTGCCCTCTTCAATTTCGGCGTTAACCGAAACGTTAAAGTTTGACAGACAGACGGTCAATTTGGTGACACCCCTGGCGATTACGGTGTGTCGATTCGGTCCGGTGGCTTATTTTGCCACGACTTCCGTTTTCGTGGCCCAACTTTATAATTATCAATTAAACTTGTCGAGTTTTCTCATTATTATTATCGCTTCAATTTTGGCGGGGATGGCGACGGCGGGGGCGACGGGAATTTTGACGCTGACGCTGTTGGATTTGGTCTTGAAACCGCTGGGTTTGCCCTTGGAAGCGATACTGGTGCTGTTAATTGCGATCGACCCAATTATCGATCCCTTCCGCACTTTGGGCATCGTCCACACGGGAATTGCGGCCACTGCGGCGATCGCGGATATTCAATCTTCATCACCCCAAACCGCCAACTCCCCCACCCTAGAAATTTCAACACCTTCGGAGAGTTTTTAGTCGCTGCGTTTCGCGAAACGCACCGATGCCACTTGGCATCACTAAGTCTGAGATTCTCGAATAATTTCGGGAACCTTTCGATCGCCCCAGGCGAAATCCAACGTCAGATCGGCAAGAATTTCCAGGGGATCGACGACGGTCAGGTTTTGGTATTTGAATCGGGCGAGGGCCACCGAAATCTCCGTACAGCCAGCGATCGCCAATTCTGCCCCCTGAGTTTCCAACCAAATCAGGGCATTTTCCAAAATTTTAATGGGGGGGGCCAAGATTTTAATTCCCGTGGCTTTGATGCCCCAAACCGGATGGTAAATGGCATTCATAATGTCCTGCTGCAATTGGGAGTCGGGAAGGGGGGCGATCGCTCTCAGTCCGGCGGCTTCCAAACTATCATGATACAGGTAGGCTGTCAATGTTCCGGTCGTCGCCAAAATACCGACTTTTTGACAATCTGGATAGCGACGTTTAATAAACGTCACCGTTGTCTTCATCAGATGAATCCAGGGGATCTCGATCTGAGATTGGACGGCATCGTGAAATCCGTGGGAAGTGTTGCAAGGAATCACCACAAAATTGGCTCCCGCCCCCTCCAGCATCCGACAATATTTTACCAAACCGGGGGTACAACTGGGTTCTTTTCCCAGCAAACTTTGAGTCCGGTCTGGAATGTCGGTGGCGTTGATCAAAATCCACACGGGGTGATCGCGATCGCCTTTGGCACCCCGGGCGGAATTTAAAGCGAT
This sequence comes from Lyngbya sp. CCY1209, assembly GCF_055795065.1. Lineage (NCBI taxonomy): Bacteria > Bacillati > Cyanobacteriota > Cyanophyceae > Oscillatoriales > Microcoleaceae > Lyngbya > Lyngbya sp. CCY1209. Next base: position 198 of record NZ_JAYFER010000501.1, on the reverse strand, counting down.
CAGCAGCCGTTCAAATTCGATATGTGCCAAGGGACCCAATCCGCCAATAATTCCGGGAATTGTTTGTTGTTGCATCGGTACTTTAACTGTGACATTTAGAACGAAAAAAACCAGAAAATGAGAATTATAGCAACGAGCGCTCACGTGGTTACAGTTGAAATGGGGTCAGAAATTTTCAAACCCTTATAGAAAAGCCGT